>NATJ01000017.1 GCA_002085305.1 Epsilonproteobacteria bacterium 4484_65
ATGGGTAAAATGCAAATAGAGGGTGAAAAGATAAAGGGTGCCATCAACATAGAAGAGTGCCCTAAAGTTATAGAGCCTATAGAAAAACGTATGTGGAAGTTGTTGGATAAGATCAATGCTTCTACAGAAGTACTGAAGCAGCGTCTTTTTGCTGTGGAATTTTTAGCGACTACAACAGATGAATGTCTTATCACGATGTTGTACCATAGAAAACTAGATGATGTTTGGAGTGCCGAGGCTAAGGTGCTTGAAGATGAATTGAACTGTAAGATCATGGGACGAAGTCGTAAACAAAAGGTTATTCTCTCAGATGAATTTGTGACTGAGAATCTTGATATTGATGGTAAAACTTTTACCTATGTACAGTATGAGAGTGGCTTTACACAGCCCAATCCTACAGTCAATGTAAAGATGATAGAGTGGGCGATCAAGCAGGCTAAAAAAGTAAGACATGGAGATTTCCTGGAGAGTTATTGTGGCTTAGGAAACTTTACCTTACCACTCTCTCACTATTTTGATAAAGTCTTAGCAACAGAGATCAGTAAACGCTCCATCCATGCTGCACTTGAAAACTGTAAACTCAATGGTGTTGAGAATATCACTTTCGCAAGATTGGCTTCTGAAGAGATGACTGAAGCGTTGAACGGTGCTAGAGAATTTACCAGACTTAAAGAGATAGATTTGAAATCTTATAATTTTTCTACGGTATTGGTTGACCCTCCGCGTGCAGGATTGGATGAAGGCACTATTGAACTCATCTCAAACATAGAAAACATTATCTACATCTCCTGTAACCCGGAAACACTGGCACGAGATTTAGAAACACTGATAAATACCCATGATGTAGTGGAAGCTGCAATGTATGACCAGTTTCCACATACGGAGCATGTGGAAAGTGGAGTTTTTTTGAAAAGGAAGTAGTATTAAGTAAGCGGCGGCAATAGAGACTTAGTTTATTAGTGCCTTATGTTCAAGTTTAGTACAGTAATTCTGTACCACTTTCATACCTGCATCTTTGGCTTTTTGTGCGGCATCATTGTTTACAAGCCCTAACTGACCCCAGAAAACATCAATATCGCCACGCTTAATGCAGGCATCTGCTACAGCATCAAAAGCAGCAGGTTTTCTAAAGATATCAACCATATCAACTTTAAAAGGTATCTCAGCGAGTGAACGATACACTTTTTCACCCAGAATCAACTCTTCTTTAGGGTAAACAGGCACGATCTTGTAGCCTGCATTTTGAAGATATTGCAACCATATTGCTTGCTTTGCTTTCATCAGGAGAGAGACCGAGTATCGCGATTGTCTTCACGCTCTCAAAAATTTCTTTCATCTCTGCAGGGTTACTGTTCACTAATGGCATTTCACATTCCATAATATCTCCTTCTTTTGGGTATAATCCTGTCAATATAATATCTAGGAAAGATAATGTTAGACTTAAACAGTATAAAAAAAGCTTATGAGAGAGTATCGGGTGTGGTACATCGTACACCATTTTCTTATGCACCTATTTTGAGCCAGATGAGTGGCTATGAAGTCTATCTGAAAAAAGAGAACCTTCAGCGTACTGGGGCATTTAAACTCAGAGGTGCTTTTAATAAAATAGCCTCTTTGGTTGAGAGTGGAGAGAAGGGTGGTGTAGTTGCTGCTTCTGCGGGGAACCATGCACAAGGGGTGGCCTTTTCAGCAAAACATTTTGGTTTGGATGCAACCATCGTGATGCCGGAGTCTACACCTTTGACCAAAGTACTTGGTGTAAAAGAGTTTGGTGCAACAGTCATCCTTCATGGTGGAAATTACGATGAAGCTTATGCATATGCTGTAACATTTGCAAAAAAAAATAACTATAACTTTGTACACCCTTTTACAGATGAAGAGGTTATGGCCGGACAGGGTACAGTGGCCATTGAAATGTTTGAAGAAGTAGAGGATCTTGATGCAATAGTGGTTCCTGTTGGTGGAGGTGGGCTCATATCCGGTATATCTGTGGCAAGTAAAGCTACACATCCTCAAACAAAGATCATCGCTGTTTCAGCTCAGGGTGCTCCAGCGATGAAAAACTCTTTTGAGGCGAAGAGGGCACTTGATACTTTGAGCGTAAGAACCATAGCAGATGGTATTGCCGTGCGTGATACCTCATCTATTACTTTGGAGTATATTTTAAAAAATGTGGATGTCTTTGAAAGTGTGTGTGAAGATGAGATAGCTTCTGCGATCCTTTTCTTGCTGGAAAAACAAAAAGTACTGGTTGAAGGTGCTGGTGCCGTAGGTGTAGCTGCGCTTATACATGGGAAAATAGACCTGCCTAAAGGTTCAAAAGTAGCTATTGTATTGAGTGGTGGGAACATCGATGTAACAATGCTTTCACTCATTATTGAAAAAGGTCTCATGAAGTCTGCACGTAAGATGAAACTTTTAGTCACCCTCATAGACAAGCCAGGTGCTTTGCAAGCATTTACACAGATACTTACAGATGTAGGAGCCAATATCGTACAGATAGGTTATGACAGAACATCTACAGATCTGGAGTTTGGTGATGCACACGTTACTGTGGCCTTGGAGACTAAAGGTGTGGAGCATCAGGTTCAGATAAGAGAGAAGCTTAAAGAGGGTGGTTTTACCTTTAAGGAAGAGCATTAGCAGTAAGTCTTCGACAGGCTCAGACAACGATTCATCTTATAGTTGCCTGAGCCTGTCGAAGGCAAAAATGAAGGATAAGAGTGATAGCCATAGACCTAGGTTCAAATACTTTACGTGTAGTACAAATTGACTGTAAAAGTATGAAGATCATAAATGAGTATGAAAAAACAGTAAAAACAGCAGATGGTTTGGTACAGCATGGTTTGATAAATGGAAAAGCCACTACCAGGGTCATCTCAGCCATTAAAGAAGCCAAAGAGAAGATAGATTTTACTTCTGACACAGTGAAAGCAGTGACTACAGAAGCTATACGCAGAGCAAAAAACAGTGATGATGTACTTTTGCAGATCAAAAAAGAGACAGGTGTAGCATTTAAGATCATCTCTGGAGAGGAAGAAGCGAGACTCACGCTATTAGCTGTCAAACACAGACTTGCAAAATTACAATATGCTTCAGACTCTTTTGTCCTTGTTGATATTGGTGGAGGCTCTACAGAACTCATATTTCATTATGACAATGAAGTTATATCCAAAAGTTTCCCTATAGGCATAGTGACTATTGCTCAGAGCTATGAAACACTTAATACTATCCAAAAGGCACTTCCCAAAGAGATGGGACAAACGTATGCTACGTATGATGCGAAAAAGATTAATGGTACGTCTTTGGAAATGAAAGAGTTGGATTTTTACTTGAAAAAGTTACTCTCTTTGCCTTTTGAAGAGAGAGAAATAGCAGTAGGAACAGGACGCTCAAACCTTATAGCTGCGGGGATACTCATATTTAAACAACTTTATTCCATAGTAGAATTTGATGCATGTGTAGTGATAGATGATGGGCTTCGTGAGGGTGTTGCTTTGGAGGAATGTTCATCGCTACACTAACCAACTTAAAAAAGAAGTAAGACATACAGAAATTGCCTAGTGTTCATGGGTAACAGGAAAGTACCCTTTGGTTAGCGTAGTAATTTAGAGGTGTCTTCCTTTTAAGTGCATTACAAGGGGGGGGAATGCACTCTCCTTTTCACCTCTTGTTGAAAGTATAGACAAAAAGTTTGTCAAAATTTGTCAAAATATAAAATTCTTTGATTTTTATTTTGTTTGCAAGATATAACCTACTCCATAGCTGCTTTTTATGGTCTCTTTTGGGAGTTTCTGACGGATGCGTTTCATAAGAGAAGTGATAGCATCTGAAGAGAAGTCCCGTTCTGGCTGGTCTTCATAAAGATAGTTATAGATATCAATAGCTGAAATACTTTGGTTAGTATGGGAACAGAGTAGCTCAAGTACTTTTTGTTCTTTTGGTTTTAATGCAATTTCATCTTCATTACGAAACAGTCTTTTTTTTGTCTTATCCCAATAAAATGATTCTTTGAGATAGATGCGATTTTTCTTTTGTCGCAGTTCATCAACAAGTGAGAGGAGAAGTTCTTTGAGTTTGTCACTTTGGACAGGTTTTATCAGATATTTTACCAAATGTAACTCTATGGCCTGCATCAGCTTCTCTTTTTCAGAGTGTGCTGTAGTGATGATGATCTTTGTTTTTAAATCTTTTTTACGGATCTTTTCTATCATAGAGAGACCATCAAGACGAGGCATATGGATATCTGCGATGATAATATCAGGCTTTTCTTTTTCATAGATCTCATAGGCTGACAAGCCATCTTCGGCAGTATATACATGTTCAAAAAAGAGTTCTAAATACTCTACCATAGAGTTTAAAAGCTGTTGCTCATCTTCTGCGATCAAGATAGATATGTCACTTATTTTTTCACTACTCATTTGTTTTCTCCATTGTTATACTAAATATGGCACCCTCATTAGAGTTTTCCACACTTAATATCCCATTCATATTTTTTTCAATGATCATTTTAGAGATGTAAAGACCTAGTCCTGTTCCCATGGACTTATGTTTGGTCGTGAAATAAGGGTCAAAAATGCGGTGCATATTTTCTTTTTTTATCCCTCCCGCATTATCACTGATCTTCAATACGACATTATTATCTGTTTCAAACAGGTCTATTTGGATGTATGCATCTTTAACTTCTTTGTGTACTAAGGTATCTTTTGCATTGGTCACAATGGAGATAAGTACCTGCATGTACTCATTCATATAGCCATGTACATAAAATCCGTCACTGCTTTTAAAACGGATCTCAATATTTGCTTTATTGAGCATTGTATAGGTGATCTCCAATGCGTGCTCAACTACCTTGGAAACAGAAAAAGTTTTTTTCTCTTTATCAGGATGGTAAAAATGCATAAAATCATCTATAGTTCGTGACATGTATTGGATACTGTTTTCCATCTCTCTTAACTTCTGGGAAAGTTCATCTGCCTGCAGGGTTTCTCTTTCATTCTTCTCTTTTAAGATAGAGATAAGTGTATTGTTCACTGCCAAAGGCTGACGCCATTGATGGGCAATGTTTCCTATCATCTCACCCATATCGGCCATTTTGGCTTTTTGAAAAAGAAGATCCTCTTTCTCTTTGATCTCATTCAATGATGCCAGAAGGGCAAGGTCTTTCTCTTTCAGCTCTTCAATGGTATCGATAAGCTCATTACGATACCCTTCTTCGATATACAGACCACACTCAAGTGCTTTCATCTGTGCAATAAGTGGAGCAATTCTCTTCTTCTCAATGATAGAGCCATGTTGGGGTGCGATGAGGTTTATATCCAGGGTCTCTATTTTTGACAGGGCATAGTTGAAGATATCTCTACTTGGCATATATTCTGCATGAAACTCCTTTGCCTTTTCAAAATAATCATCTCCTGCATAAAACTCCCAAGACTCTTCAATCCCTCCAAATATATCACCGGAAAAGAGTGTTTTTGTCGAAGGTTCATACGTGACAAATGCCCCGGGAGAATGACAGTAGGGTGTAGTTAAAAACTCCAAATGCAAGCCGTTGCTGTCAAGTTTATATTGATGTTTATCTATCTCATAATAGTCAGACTTGATCATATAGTGCTTTACAAGAGGTACCATGCGGCTATGTGTGATGATCAGCAGATCGTCACGATCGATTAGTTTTTCCATTTCAGGTACGGATGCAGCAAGATCAGGATCCTGGTGATGTAAGATAATATATTTTACAGCAGACATAGAAGAGAGAGTATTTATTTTTTTCACAACAGCATCAAATTCCAGCATTGAACCCGGATCGACCAAAATAGACTCGTTGCCATTTTCTATAAAGTAGGGGTGACACTGAAAAGGGTCATTTTCAAGATACATACCGACCCAGTAAATGTTTTTTGCAATTTCTATTGCTTGTGTAAAATCCAAACTCATAGAAATAGTATAGTCAAAAAAGTGTTACTTTTTCATGATTTTAATCAAGAAAAAAGAGTATTTTTATCTGATTTAACTTTCAGTAAGTGTCACCTCTAATAATATTTAGCTATAATCAGAAAAAATTAAGACTCCCTTGTGAAACTTATGAAAAGGAGAAACGGCTTAGAGTGCATTAGTTTTTATTTTAAATACTCGAAGGACTAGCCTTAGCTAATTCTAGAGGAGTTAAAATGAAAGAAGATGTGTTATAAGCTGTTTATCTTTTTGGAAGTTTTGTAAGAAGTCTACTAGGAGTGTAAACCATGCAGATGAGTGGTGCACAAATGGTATGTGAAGCGATTATTGCTGAGGGTGTTAAGACCGTATTTGGTTACCCTGGCGGCGCTATCATGCACGTTTATGATGAAATTTACAAACAAGAAGGGTTCGAGCATATCTTGAACCGTCACGAACAAGCTTCTGTTCATGCAGCAGATGGATACGCAAGAGCTACAGGTGAAGTGGGTGTTGCTATGGTCACAAGCGGACCAGGGTTTACCAATGCCGTTACCGGATTGGCAACAGCTTATATGGATTCTATTCCCATGGTCGTTATCTCCGGACAGGTACCGTTAGCACTTATCGGAACAGATGGTTTTCAGGAGATTGATGCAGTAGGTATCTCAAGACCATGTACAAAACACAACTTTTTGGTACGTACACTTGAAGAACTACCACGGGTACTTAAAGAAGCATTTTATATTGCAAGAAGCGGTAGACCGGGTCCTGTACTTGTAGATGTACCTAAAGATATAACAGTAGACATCGGTGAGTTTATCTATCCTGATTCTGTAGATATCCCCTCTTATAAGCCGACGTATAAAGGGAATAAAAGACAGATAGACAAAGCAGTTGAAGCGATCAAGTCTGCAAAAAAACCTTTGCTTTATATCGGTGGTGGTGTTGTTCTTTCAAATGCATCTGATCTTGTACGTGAATTGGCAGAAAAAACACAAATACCTGCAGTTGAGACATTGATGGCTAGAGGTGTACTGGGTGCAAAAAATCCACTGCTTCTCGGTATGTTGGGTATGCACGGTAACTACTCATCAAACATGGCGATGTCAGAGACGGATCTGGTTATCTCTCTTGGTGCCAGATTTGATGACAGGGTAACGGGTAAACTTTCCGAGTTTGCAAAATATGCAGATATTATCCATGTAGATATTGATGCCGCAAACATTGGTAAACTTGTAGATGTTGATTACCCTATCGTTGGAGACATTACAGAAGTTGTAGAAGCCATGTTGCCACAACTTGATGGTATAGATACCGATAGGTATGAGCCGTGGAGAAACATTTTAAAACGTTATGATGAGCTTCACCCTCAGTCCTATGTAGACTCAGATGATGTCATCAAGCCACAGTGGGCCATAGAGCGTTTGGGTGAGCTTGTAGGTGAAGATGCCATCATTACTTCTGATGTGGGGCAGCATCAGATGTGGGCAGCGCAACACTATCCGTTTGACAGACCACGCCAATGGATAAACTCCGGTGGTTTAGGAACGATGGGCTTTGGTTTCCCTGCAGCACTTGGGGCAAAAAGAGCATTCCCGGATAAGACGGTCATTAACATCACAGGTGATGGTTCTATCTTGATGAATATGCAAGAACTTGTAACTGCAGCTGAGTACAAGATACCAGTTATCAATGTTATTTTAAATAACCATTTCCTAGGGATGGTAAGACAGTGGCAGACGTTCTTTTACGAGAAGCGTTACTCTGAGACAGATTTGAGCTTTCAACCAAACTTTAAAGCATTAGCTGAAGCGTGCGGAGGCATCGGGTATGATGTTACGACTAAAGCAGAGTTTGATGCAGCACTTGAAGATGCCATAAAACAAGACAAAGTTTGTTTTATGAATGTACAAACAAACCGTTTTGAAGATGTACTTCCGATGGTTCCATCAGGTGGGGCACTCTTTAACATGATGTTACCACAGAAGGAGGAGAAATAATGAAAAATGAAAGAAGAGTTATTTCTGTTATAGTGATGAATGAGAGTTCTGTGCTCGCACGTGTTACAGCACTTTTTGCCGGTCGTGGATACAACATCGAGTCACTAACTGTAGCCCCTATCCCTGATAGTGATATGTCACATATTACTATCGCAACAAATGGTTCAACCAAAGTGATGGAGCAGATCACAAAACAACTCCATAAACTTATCCCTGTCTATAAGGTTATTGAGCATGAAGAGATGGTTGAAAAAGAGATGGTACTTGTGAAGTTCCCTGTGGAAGAAAGTTTGAGTGATATTCAAGTACTTTGTATGGCATACAATGGTGGTATAGCAAACGTAGGTTCAAATATGGTTATAGGTATGGTAGCGGATGAGCCATGTCGTGTACAACACTTTTTGGAAGCTGCACAGAGATATAACCCCATTGAGATTGTTCGTGGTGGTGTTGTAGCTATTGAAAGATAGCTTTTATAAGGTGTTGTCTCCTGACAACACCTTATACTATTTATATATTTTGGTGTTGTGAGGGCACAACACACTACACATATAAGGATTTAAATGACTTATAAACTCTCCCAAATTACAAAAGATATCGGCTTAGATCTTCAAACTAATGATATAGATATCGATGGTATCCATACACTTAGTGAAGCAATACCCACCCAACTCAGCTTTTTTAATTCAGAAAAATATCTAGACCAACTTCCTCAAACAAAAGCTGCAGCAGTACTCATAGAAGAGAAGTATGCAGAGTTACTGCCTTCTGCTACAGTGGCACTTATCACGGATGAACCTTACTTGAAATTAGCCTTGGCTTCTAAGTTCTTCGCACATAAACTGGAGAGCAAAGGCGGGCATCCGGCTATGGGTGAGGGATGTGACATAGACAAACGAGTGCGTTTTGGTAAAAATGTTACACTTGGTGATAATGTGACTATCTTGGCAGGCTGCTATGTTGGTGATAATGTGACTGTTGGTTCAGGCACTTTGCTACATCCAAATGTGACGTTGTATCACCATACTGAAATTGGTACAGAATGTATCATACATAGTGGTACAGTGATCGGTTGTGACGGCTATGGTTTTGCACATACTAAGATGGGTGAGCATGTGAAAATTTACCAAAATGGTAATGCCATTGTGGAAGATGATGTAGAGATAGGGGCTAATTGTACTATAGACAGAGCGGTATTCGGCACAACCTACATACGTAAGGGTACAAAGTTGGATAATCTCATACAAATTGCACATAATTGTGATGTAGGTGAACATACACTTTGTGCTGCACAAGTAGGACTTGCAGGTTCTACGACCTTGGGCAGAAATGTAGTCATGGGTGGACAAAGTGGTACAGCAGGACACTTGGAAGTAGGTGCATTTGCTACTATTGCAGGAAAAGGCGGTGTTACCAAGTCACTTGAAGGTGGTAAGACTTATGCCGGTTTTCCTGCCATTGACCATAAAATGTGGTTGCGTATGCAAGCGAAGATGGCTGGATTGTTGAAACGTAAGAAGTAATTAAATAATTGTGATATAATCATTTTGTATAATAAAATATAAAGGAATTATTATGAGTGGAGCAGTAATAAAAATTGATGAGTTAACTTTGAGTGGTACAAAAGATGGAAAAATTTCCATTACAACAGTAGAACAACCTTATGGACCAAATAGTGAGAGTGTGGCTAGTATAGGTATTTCACTTCAAGCTGGAGCAGAAGAACCAGATTGGAAAGTACATATTCCTAAAGCAAATATAGATGCAGTGATCGCTGCGCTACAAGAAGCAAAAAAGAGTTTATAGTATCACTATATAACACATTTTGGGCAAAGCCCAAAATGTTACGCTGTCACTGGGACTGCTTCAGCAGCAGGCTCATACGACTAGTCGTATTTTAAGTATTACTTTCATAGTAGCCTTTTTAACCCTCTTCTTCATCTCAACTTTGGTACAATTCAAATAATATATTTACAGGAAATAAAGTGTCCATAACAGAAACAATCAAATCACTTTTAGAAAAACGCATACTCGTCATTGATGGTGCCATGGGTACACAGATACAAGACTTAGAAGTCCCGGCAGAAGCATGGATAGATGATAAGGGTGTAGACCAAGAGGGCTGTAATGAACTTTTAAATCATTCAGCCCCCGATATTATTAAACGTATACATAAACGTTATGCAATGGCTGGTGCAGATCTTATAAAGACCAATACTTTTGGGACTATGCCATGGGTACTTGATGAGTATCAGATGGGTGAACGTGCGTATGAGCTTTCTAAAAAAGGTGCAGTACTTGTTAAAGAGATTTGTGATGAGTATGGTACGGAATCATCACCGAGATTTGTACTGGGTTCTATAGGTCCAGGAACAAAACTTCCCTCTTTGGGACATATCCATTATGATGAGATGTATGAAGGATATAAACTTTGTGCGTTAGGTCTCATTGATGGTGGTTGTGATGTATTTTTACTTGAGACATGCCAAGATCCACTTCAGATAAAAGCAGCACTGCATGCCTGTGAAGCAGCCAATGAAGAACGTGATGTAAAACTTCCTATCATGATTTCCGTAACTATTGAACTTTCTGGTTCTATGCTTATTGGTACGGATGCGCAGACAATTGTGACCATTTTAGAGCCATTTGACATACTCTCTTTAGGTTTCAACTGTGGTACTGGACCAGACCAGGTTAAAAAACACCTCAAAACACTCTCAGAACTCTGTGCTATACCTATATCAGTCCATGCGAATGCCGGGCTTCCTCAAAACCGCGGAGGGTATACCTATTATCCGATGGGACCAGATGAATTTACTGAAAAGCAACTTGAATTTACGGCCTTTGACGGGGTAAGTTTCTTGGGTGGATGTTGTGGTACGACACCGCAACATATTCAGGCACTTAAAAAAGCGGTTGAAGTTATAGTACCTAAAAAACCAAGTGGTAGCATAGAACCAAGTATTGCTTCACTTTTTAACACGACTGAACTTTTCCAGGAACCTGCACCACTGCTTATAGGTGAGCGTTCGAACTCTACGGGTTCTAAAGCGTTTAGAGAACTTATCATTGCCAGCGACTATGAAGGGACACTCACTGTAGGTCAGGCACAAGTACGTGATGGTGCACATTGTCTTGACGTGAATGTTGAGTTTGCAGGACGTGACGGGGCTAAAGATATGGCAGCAGTGATGGAGCTTTACAATCAAAAGATCCCTCTTCCGCTCATGCCAGATGCTACGCGTGTAAACACAATGGAAGAGGGACTAAAGCGCATAGGTGGTAAGCCTATCATTAACTCCGTAAACCTTGAAGATGGTGAAGAGAAATTGGATGCCATCTGTAAACTTGCTAAGAAATATGGTTGTGCATTGGTATGTTTAACCATCGATGAAGTAGGTATGGCAAAAACTACAGAAACAAAGTTGGCACAGGCAGAACGTATTTATGATCTGGCGGTGAATCGTCATGGTATAGATCCTCGAAACCTTATTTTCGATATGTTGACCTTTACGGTAGGTTCGGGTGACTTAGAGTATCGTGATGCAGCTATACAAACCCTGGAAGCCATAAGAGAGTTACACAAAAGACATCCTGAAGTAGGTTCAACACTTGGTCTTTCAAACATCTCTTTTGGACTTGCAGTTAATGCCAGACGTTATTTGAATTCAGTCTTTTTACATCACTGTTTACAAGCAGGTCTGACATCAGTGATTATCAATGTTAAACATATCGTACCACTTGCCAAGATGAGTGAAGAAGACAAAGCCATTTGTGAAGAGTTACTCTTCGCACCTGATGACCAGTCTCTCTTCAAATTCATAGAGCACTTCTCAGATGCAGTCATAGAAGATGATGGTGCAGATGAGGCATATGAAGCGATGAGTCCTGAAGAGAAGATAGCTAAACTTTTACTCGATGGTGACAAAGAACGTATGATTCCTTTAGTCGAAGAGGCACGTCACGAGATAGAAGCAGATAAGATAGTCAACGAGATACTTATAGATGCTATGAAAGTAGTTGGGGAGCTTTTTGGTTCGGGACAAATGCAGTTACCATTTGTACTTCAGTCTGCTGAGACTATGAAGACAACGGTGGACTACCTAAATCCATACTTGACGAAGCAAGAAAAAGATACAGACACCACACTTGTCATAGGTACAGTAAAGGGTGATGTGCATGATGTAGGTAAAAATCTTGTAGATATCATCCTATCTAATAATGGTTTCAAAGTGGTCAATGTAGGGATAAAAACAGACTTGCAAGAATACCTTGATGTGGTAGAGAAACAATCTATTCAAGCTATTGGTATGTCTGGGCTTTTGGTGAAGTCAACGGCTGTAATGAAAGACAACCTGGAAGCTATGTCAGAGATGGGTATGAAGATACCTGTACTTCTTGGTGGAGCAGCACTTACACGAAGTTTTGTCGATGACTTCTGTCGTCCTATCTATAAAGGGCCTATCTTTTACTGTAGAGATGCCTTTGATGGGGTTATTGCTATGAGTAGGATTGAAAAATTTAATGAAGACAATAGCATTGGGCTAGACACTCGTATGGCTGGTGACATGGTAGAACGTAAAGAGAAGGTTAAAAAAGAGGTTGTAATCCCTCCTTTTGAAGAGATCAAAATGCCTGAACGTGTAGAGATACCTACACCACCATTTTGGGGACGAAGAGTACTCCAAAAAGAAGATCTGGATATAGATACGATTTATGAGTGGATCAACACTCGTTCAGTCTTTAAAATGCATTGGGGTTATAAAAGTAAAGGTATGGACAAAGCGGAGTATCAAAAGCTCATAGATGAAACAGTCTACCCTGCCTTTGAACGTTTGAAAAAAGAGTTCGTAGATAAAGGGTTGTTTGAACCTACCATTATTTACGGTTACTACCCATGTAGATCTGATGATCAGGAGTTATTTTTGTTCGATGAGAGTGAAGGGTGGAATATAGATGCCAATGCCAATCGTGAACCTTTAAACAAGGTCATTGGTAGAGCAGTTACGAAGTTCTCTTTTCCAAGACAAGGCAGAAAGCCGCACCGAGCACTAAGTGATTTCTTTAGACACGATAGACATGATGTCATAGCACTTACCTGTGTCAGTGCTGGATCAAAGTTTGCAGCGTATGAAAAAGAGCTCTATGATGCAGGTAAATACTTAGAGTACAATATGGTACATGGTCTCTCGGTGGAACTTGCAGAAGCCTTGGCTGAAGTGGCCCATAAACAAATTCGTCTGGACCTGAATATTGCATCAGAAGATGAAGGTCATACCTTACGTGATGTACGTATGAATCGTTACCAAGGAGCTAGATATTCGTTTGGTTACCCGGCATGTCCAGATTTGGAACAGAGTCGTGAATTGTTTGATATGTTAAAGCCTGAAGATTTTGGGATCGAACTCTCTGAGACGTTCCAGATACATCCGGAGCAGAGTACTACCGCTTTGGTGGTGCATCATAAGAGTGCTACTTATTATTCGGTGTAACTTGTTACCACGTTGCACGTGGTAATGCATATTTCAATCTTTTTTCAAATTCCCTATTATTTTACTTGAGGTGTTGTTATTCTCTTCATTTTTTTAGATGAGAAGCGTTAAATAAACGACAATAGTTTGTCGTTTATAGCTTTGGAACCGAAATGGTCGGAGCAGAGCGTAGCCATGTAGGCAGTCGTCATGGCTCTCGAAACGCTTTGCTTACAGCCGTCTGCTATGCTAAAGCATATACGCATCGTCGTGCGGAGTTACAAACAACAAGCAGTTGTTGTTTGCTTAACACCCTTGTTTTTCTCTGCTTCCACCTCAGGAGAGGCTGGAACAAGGGAACTTTTATGCATTTACTTAAAAATCTGTCAAATTGTCATACTTTTAATTTAAAAACAAACAGTAACACGATATTATTTTTTAATTTAATTATACAAGGATAATTCATGCTGGAAAAACATGGATCCATGCTTCTTGCCAGAGAAGATATAAAAGTTTTTGATTGTACTATTAGAGATGGTGGTTTGGTAAACAACTATCACTTTACAGATGAGTTTGTAAAAGGTGTATACGATACCTGTGTTGCAGCGGGTGTTGACTATATGGAGATAGGTAAAAATAACTCTCCGACTCTTATGAGTGAAGAGGAGTTTGGTGCTTGGAACTTTTCTAAAGAGGAAGATATCAGACGGATCGTTGGCAACAATGATACAGATATGAAGATAGCGGTAATGTCTGACATAGGAAGAACCGTAAAAGAGGAGCTTCTGCCTAAAGAGGAGTCTGTGGTCGATATGATCAGGATAGCAACTTATATCCATCAGATACCTGAAGCCATAGAGCTTATAGAGGAGGCCCATGCCAAAGGGTATGAGACCACCGTAAATGTTATGGCAATTGCCAAGGCATTTAACGATGAGCTCGATGAGGTGCTTGAAGTGCTTGGTAAGACAAATGTGGATGTTATCTATATTGCCGATACTTTTGGATCGTTTTATCCTGAGCAGATCAGGAGCTTAACTGAGAAATACCTTGATGTGGCAGAAGCCAGTGGTAAACAGGTAGGAATACATGCCCATAACAACATACAGTTAGCATATGCAAATACTATAGAGGCGATGATATATGGTACGAGCTTCTTGGACTGTACTATCTCCGGGTTAGGAAGAGGAGCAGGAAACTGCCCTATGGAACTTCTTATTGGTTTCTTGAAAAATCCAAAATACAAACTGCTGCCCGTCCTTGAGTTCATAGAGAAGTTTATAGTTCCTTTGGAGAAAGAGTTGGACTGGGGATACAGCATCCCATACATGATAACCGGTCAGCTTGTAGAGCACCCAAGATCTGCGATGAAAGCTAGAGATGAGGGTGACACGGAGTATGTTAAATTTTATAAGAACTTAACAGAACAGTTGTAATTCTTAACTCGTTACCACGTTGTACGTGGTAATGCATACTTTACTCTTTTTTTCATATTCCCAATTATTGTACTTGAGGTGTTGTTACTCTCTTCATTTTTTTAGATGAGAAGCGTTAAATAAACGACAATAGTTTGTCGTTTATAGCTTTGGAACCGAAATGGTCGGAGCAGAGCGTAGCCATGTAGGCAG
>NATJ01000018.1 GCA_002085305.1 Epsilonproteobacteria bacterium 4484_65
CATTATTCAGTGTTATTAAAATTGCCTGCGAAAGATGATCAAAAACTACCTATTGATATGCTTATTCCAGAAGGATGTACTCTAACATTACCTAAAGCAAGTCATTTAGTCAATAATGCCTATTTAGGCAGTTGGCAGATGAAGTGTAACGAGGGTTTAGAAGATAAGACCCTTCTTCTTGAAGGCTTAAAAAGTACCGGCACAGAGGCACTCTTACGTTTGGAACTTCTTTCTGGCATATCTCACTCCATACTGTTGAGTCCTTCAAGGTCATCTTACCATATTCCTAAAGGCGCCTCATCTTGGCAAATAGTACAAACCAGGGGCACTCGCTGAAATAGGACTTCCACAACAAGCCGTTACACTTGCACTTGTTTTCTTTAACATAGGTGTGGAATTGGGACAACTCATATTTGTGGCAACTGTTGTGCTTATGGTAGTCCTGTTACAGCGTTTAACGTATCCTGCTTTACTAAATAAGTTGCAAACCGCTGTTGTCTATATGATTGGCGGGGTATCTGCTTTTTGGCTAATAGAGCGAACCCTCTCTTTTTAAGAGGTCAGCATTAGACTATTTTATTAGCATTTTACTTTTAATATAATCGATATTCTTTTGTGTTTTTTTTGTAAATGAATGTTCTTTTCCAAATACTTTTGTTCGTATCTTTAAAGTTTTATCCAATTCATTTAGTGCCTCTGCGTATTTCCCTTGTTTGAAGTAGACCAAACCTATATTACTATGTGCTAAAGCGATAGTATAATGATTCTCGTCTAAAGTCTCTTGTCGTATCTTTAGAGATTTCTTGTAATACTCTAGTGCTTCGTTGTATTTTCCTTGCTTACGATAGACTTTCGCTATATTACTATTGGTGATGGCTGCGCTACGGTGATTCTTTCCAAAAACAATTTCTTGTATTTTCAAAGACTTAAAATAATATTCAAGTGCCACTTTATATTTTTCTAGCTTAGAATATATTCCTCCCATATTATTATAGGTAGTGGCTGTGGTTGAATGATTTTCATTTAAAAGTTTTTTTTGTATTTTTAAAGCTTCAAAACTGTATGCTAATGCTTCGTAATACTCTCCTGTCTTTTCAGAAAAAATTCCTAGTCTACCATAAGTGATCATAGTCTCTTTAGAATATTCACCGTAAGTATCTATATCAATATCCAATTGCAAAAGGCTATATTTCACAGCATCCTTATAGTCACCTCTTTTTCTAGCCTCTTCAGCCTTATTATGGTTTGGACCATGTGCCAATAGTAGTGTCACCCCTAGAAAGACAATAGAAAACAGTATCTTTTTCATTTATATTCCTTAAAAATCAATTTTAATATTTTAGTATTTGCTTGGTAGATAGTTTCATATATAGTTATTAGTGATAGAATTTAACCCAAAAGATAGATATCATCGCCCTCTTTAATCTTTCCTGATTCTATGACCTTTGCAAAGATACCTCTATCATTTTTAAGAAGTTTTGGCAGTTTTGCATCTACTTTTACAAGACTTTTACAGAGTGTGCAATGTTGAGTTATCTCTAAAGTGACGTCACCGATCTTAAGTCTTGACCCAGATGGCAAATGGTAAGGGTTGTAGTCTATAAGTAGATTTTCTCCCAATGCACCATATGGAGCATTGATATCATTATTTTTAGCAAGTGTGTAGCTCTCAACGGAGGCAATAAGAACTGACCTGTCTATATTTTTATTATAATGTTTGTCTTTATCAATACCTTTTTCATCCAGTAGCAACTCTGTCGCAAGAGTACGTCCGCTGACGGGAGAATAAAATAGTGAGAAGGTGTTACCAATTTTAGTCATTTTAAGCTACTTTTACTCTAAATCATCATTGTAGGCTTTACTACTAACCAATTGTAGTGTTTCAAGAAATTTATTTTCATCCCTATAGCCTACTTCATCATATACAAGTTCTCCATTTTGATCAAAAAATAGACAACTTGGATACATGGGATAGCCGATTTCTTTTGCAAACTTAAGCTTGCTGACTTTAAAGCCATCAAAAGAGACAAGTCCTTCATCTCTGACATTAATATCTACAAAAATAAAATCTTTTTTTATGGCTGCTTTTACCATCTCATCATCAAAAGTAAACTCTTCCATGTTAAGACAATAATTGCATCCAGTAATGTGCAAAAAAACCAAAATATGTTTATTGGTTTTTTTTGCTTCAACTACGAGTTGATCAAGATTGATGTCATTAGCAAAAGTCATGCTAACGACAGTCAAAAGCATGAGTATAAGTCTTTTAATATACACTTATTTTACGCTGCCTCTTTTTCTTCTTTATCTTCTGCGTCGTCTTCCTCATCGCTACTGTTTTCAGCACTGTAATCGATCAGGTCATCTTCATCAAACATCTCTAGCTCTTCATAAGACCTAAAGACATTTCCGGGGCTAAGAATATAGTACAGATCTTTATCTCTAAACTCATCTAGAGTAACTTCTTTTGTAATATAATCTGCAATAACACCCTCTTCCATTTTTTCAAGAACTCTGTCTTTAAGTAGTGCAAAATATTTCACAGACTCATCTGCTGCTGTCTTATCTGTAACAAATCCATGTCCCGGAACCAAATAATCCCACTCTCTGGATCTAATGGCATTAATTGCATTGATCTGTCCAACAACGATACCATCCCTGTTTGAAGTCACCCTACCGTTCATAACAACATCAGCAGCTAAAACTACTTTATCGTCCGGTAAATAGAGGAACCAATCTTCTTCAGAGTGGGCATAACCAACTTTAACATACTCAAGATTCACACCTGAAATATTCAACTTGGTTGTCTCATCAAATGCTTCATCCACAGGTGCAAGTACTGTACCTCTATTGGCATTCTGATAGAGAGCCTTGATCATTCTTGTCTGCATACCCGGATAATCTTTTCCCTCTACATGTCTTGGGCCATAATAGTTCTCATTTATCAGTTCAGTACCATAGATTGTAGCACCATGTACTTCTTTATAGTAGTTATTCCCTAACCAGTGATCATCATGCTCATGACTAATGATAACTGTCTTCACAGGCATGTCTGCAATTTTTTGCATTGCCGCATACGCTTGTTTTGCAAAGATATATGAAGGACCTGTATCCCAAGTAATCCACTGATCATCACCTTTGATATAACAACTGTTTGACATATTTCCGGCATTCTCTTTTGTTGGCATCTCCAAGGCACCAAAGAAACACCATACTCTTTCACTAACCTGTACCGGCTTTAAGTTATAATCCCATTCAGGCCCTTTGCCATCACGAGATGGTACCCACTCATTGAGGATGAAGTTTCCATCGACATCAAGCTTATGAGGCTCTGTAACTGTAACAGATTTATTAAAAATAAATGGCATTGACACAACAAATGCCCCTACCAATAAAATACTTAATATACTTTTCATAAAGTATCCTTATTTAATTTTTTTCTTTCCTGTTTTTGTTTTACCATGATTATCAGTAAGTACAAACTCTAACTCATCACCTTTTTTAGCACCAGTGAATGAGAATTTAATTAATGGATTTTCTGACATAAATCCACTTGTAGTTGCTTCAAATACAACTTTTCCATTTGCTTTTCCAAGTATATGAGTGATATATTCAGCTTTAATTTTCTTTTTCTCTGCTTCTTCTTTATCAGCCATGAGACTTCTAAACATTGCTTTTACTTTAACAACACCATTTTTTTCTTTTGCTTTAATTTTCATTTTTGCCATTTTGTATCCTTTTTTTATTTTTTATTTATTTATATTTTCTTGAAACGTGGGGTGGGAGTAAATCAACCTCCACAACCACCAATAGATACATCTATCTCTTTTGCAAGAGTATATAGTGTTCCGTCTTTAGCTTTAGCTACGATCGTAACCACAGCTGTTTGTCTCATTTTAATTCTAAATGAATAATCTACCTTTTGACCTTCTGGCACTGAAAATACTACAGTAGCCGCTCTTGGGTTTGCATCTTGGAAGAGTGCAATTGTTTCAATATCTAGATCAGTAGAAAGTGAAATTGGAATTGATCCACCATTTTCTGCAAGCTTAGGGGCTGTAAATTTGATTTTATCTGTTGTCTTTAATTCACCTGCTCCAAACATCTCTTTTATAGCATCTGCAGATTTTTCTATCTCCCATGCTTTTGGTTTTGTCTCTCTAAAGTTTACTGCATTTAGATTTGTCATTGGTGCAAGAACTGCCGCTGCTGCTACAAGTCCCAGATTTAAAAATTTTCTTCTTTCCATTATGTTTCCTTTATATTAATGTTTTTTGCTTGAATTTATCATAAATTCAACAATCTCTTTGATGTCCGCATCACTCAGGTCCATGTTACCGCCTTTTGGAGGCATACCACCTGTACCTTTGATAGCATTCACAAGCACTGTGTCCATACCCTTTTTCATCACAGATTCCCAGGTATTGGTATCACCAACAGCTGGAGCACCCATAGTGTCCGTTGCATGGCAAAGCTTACAAGAAGCATCATACATCTTCTCAGCTTTGGACACGCTTCCGCCTTCTGTTTCAGGTGGCAGGTCTTTAGCATAAGCATATGGAGGTACAACATCTTTCATCTCATATTTAATTTTCACAACAGTAGCTTCTGTTTTACCATCCTGTCCACCTGGATCTTTACAGTCTTTCATACATCTTGTACCCATACCGATATTTTTAGCACGGTCTGCAAAAAATGCTCGAATATTTTCTTGTGCTTTTGGTCCATCAATATTCGGGTAGAAACCGTCTCTGTTTGGAAGTACAACTTTTGCAAGTTTTTCTGCATTAAGTACATACTCATCATCCAACTCTTCGCCATCAATCTCTAGTTCATTTTGAGCTAGAATATAAGCAGTAATAGCATAAACTTCATCATTTGTTAAGCTTTTTGGATGTGCATATGGCATAGCATCTCTTATGTAAGTAAAGAGTGTAGTTGCCACTGGCCAGTATGTACCTACAGTTCTCTTGGGTGCATCTGTGTTTCCATACTGTCTTTGATTTTTAAGTGTTTTAACAATTCCATTTTCATCTTTATCTTGATTACCGCCAGCTAGTTGTGGATAACCTTTACCCCCACCACCAAACTCACCGTGGCAAACTGCACACTGCGCTTCGTAAAGCTCATCACCAAGCTCAACTGAACCTTCACCTTCCGGCAAACCTGTACCATCCGGCAGTGCATCTACATCCCATGCTTTGATCTCATTCGCCGTGGCTGCTCTACCGAACCATACACCTTTTGTACTCTGAGTATTATATCTGTACGCTGTGTAAATACCATTTTTTCTTGGGTATGTTACACCACCGTCAATAGCTCCCGGTTTTGATTCATATACACCTGGTATACATTGAGCTGAAGCTGCTGCAAGAGCAAATGTTGAACTCATTGCCAATGTCATACCAATAGTTATTAATTTACGATCTAATTTGAACATTACTTACCTCCCCCATGTCAGTTACTTGCCATGTAACAATTGCATTTCTATGATATACACCCTCAACACCAACTACAGCTTTCTCTTGATTCACTGTTGGTTGAACATCTCCGGAATCATCATAAGAGCGACTTTGCAATAATAATGGTTTGCCCTCATACTTATACATATAAGAAAATCTTGTCCATGCTTTTGGTAGTACTAAACCTTTAAGTTGTGCTTCAACCCAGTTTTTCCCACCGTCAAAACTAATATCTACACCTTTTACAGTTCCATAACCACTCCATGCCAAACCTTCAATCTCTACCAAATCACCTTTTTTAAGGTCAGTCCAATCTTTCTCTGGACAAGGTGAGGTTATGATAGAGTTTGTCTCAAGTGCATAGAAATGCTGTATCGCTTTTCCGCTTGCAGTCAATGCAGTATACTTAGACGTTTCCTCTTTTGCATACCATGGTTTGTCACCAAATTCAAGTCTTTTCAGCCACTTAACACATAAGTTAGCCTCCCAGCCTGGTGCCATTAGACGAACCGGGTAACCCTGCTCATCACGTAGTGCTTCACCGTTTTGTGCATATACAATCATCACATCATCAAGCACTTTTTCAACCGGCAGTGTTCTGCTCATCTCTGAGCCATCACTACCTTCTGCAAGCATCCACTTCGCTTCTGGCTTAAGTCCAAGTTCATCAAGTATCGTTTTGAGACGCACTCCTGTCCACTCAGAACAAGACATCATTCCTTTTACAAACTGTAAAGTTCCGAACTGTGGACCTTTCCATTCTGCAGCAGAGTTTGACGGACATTCCAGGAATAGAATTCTACTTTCACTTGGATATCTCTTGAGTTCATCCAGTGTAAGTACAATTGGTTTTTCAACTAAACCATGGATCATCAATCTCCATTTAGTTGGATCGACGTGAGCTACACCATTGTGTGTACGTGTAAAGTGCAATCCGTTTGGTACAATAATACCCTCCAACTCAGCTAGTGGTGTCATAGAAATAGCAGCGTGCATATCTCCGGCTGAAGACATTAGTGATGATGTTCTTCTGACAACATTATGCTCATATAGTGACGGTACACCATAAGGGTTCTTGTTACACTCATCACCTAAAGTAGTTCCCCACTTCACATGATGCATGATATTTTCATCATCAGCAAGTACTGTGCTTGGTACCAGAACACTGGTAGCAGCAACAGCACTGACAGATGCAGTTTTCTTAAAAAATTCTCTTCTGCTGGCAGATGTTAATTTTTCTTCTGTTTCTTTATTCAATTTTTCTCCTTTATATTTTTAATTGTATCAACCCAGGTTAAGAATAAGTTCTTTTCTTTTCGTTGATAAACATTGCAAAATCTCTTCTCCAATATCTTCTCTATCTTGCCAATCTGATTCTGCGTGAATATTAAAAAGCTTTTTAAAATATTCATAATGACTATCGCCACTTGTGACTTTAAAAAAATAAAATCTTATGAAGCTGATACCATTGATATCACTAATGGCAAATTTTTTATTCTCACTATCTTGATACACCTCCTCTTTAATGTACTTTAAAAAAAAGTCAGACTCTTTTAACCAGTTGTAGAGATGCAGATCTGAAGATTTTAAAAGGTCATATGTCTTAGCCTCTTCATCATCTAACTCTACCTGATAACTGTTTTCATCCAACTCAAAGCTATCCAGCTCCTCATCATAAGTGACAAGCTCAAATTTTATTTGCATACAGAAATCCTAGATTCTTGAATATTATGCTTTACCAGAAAGCATTCCATACATGGTCATAGGTTTCAACGCATATACTTTCATGAGCCAGAAGACCCATCTCTCAACTGTTGGGTCAAGTGGGAACGAAGGTGTTGGCGAAACAGTCCAGTCAAATTCCGCAAGCATCACTGTACCAATATCTGTGATCAATGGACAGACAGTATACCCTGCATATTTAGCCTCAAGCGTTTTGCCGTTCATTAAGGCAATCAGATTGTCTACAAGTACTTTATACTGCTTTCTTACAGATCCACCTGTTTTCCCCATTGGCACTTGTGCAACATCTCCTAGAGAAAATACATTCTCATATCTGATATGCTGAAGTGTCTCTTTGTTTACAGGCACCCAGCCTTTAGCTGAACCTAGATCTGACTCTCCAATCTCTCTTGGAGCAAGTTGAGCTGGTGTGATATGTAAAAAATCATACGGGACTCTTATCTTTTCATGCTTAGGAATAACCTCAAAATCTTTCATAACAGGATCCCATGGACCTTTCTCCTGCCACTTAGAATCAAAAACAGCGATCTTATTTTCTTTATCTACTTCTATAAGGTTGTGTCTGTAGTGCCACTTAAAGTCTTCTCTTTTAAACTGTTCGAGAATTGCATCATGGTATTCAGGTACACCGAACATTGCTCCACCATTTGGGTAGAAGGTAAGTTCCGCATTTTCTCTTGCACCTTCCTCTTTGAGTCTGGCATTGGCAAGATACATAATCTTCTTAGGAGCACCACCACACTTAATAGGTGTACTTGGGTGAGTGAAAACAAATTTTGTTTTTTTACCGGATTTAGCACTTGCAATATGTTTTTGCATAATCTCCCAAGTTTTAGTAGCACCTTCAGCTGTATAGACAGAACAAATATCGTCACCCAAAGCCTTAAGTAGTTTACTATTGTCACCGGTTGAATAAGCACGACCAGCCTCCTCTAAGCCTTTAATTCTTTCAAAATCAAGCTGTAGGCCAGTTGCAACAATGAGGTAGTCATAAGAGACCACGGTACCTTTGTCTGTAGTCAGTTTATTCTCTTGAGGATTAAAAAGTATCGCTTTCTCTTTGATCACTTTTACACCATCTGGTACAAAGTCATCTCTATTGTAAGCGATGTCATCTTGATCCCAAATACCAGCACCTATAAGTGTTTGCCCCGGCTGATACGATACTGCCAATTTTTCAGGTTCGATCACCGTAATATCCGGATTGTCCAAATTAAGTGTTAATCTTGCTGCTGTACTCATACCTGCAAGTCCACCACCAACGATCACTATTTTACCTTTGGCATTACTTTTTACTATCTTCTCTTCTTCAGCACTGGCACTCGTAGCAGCACCCATAAAGATACCGGCACCGGAGAGACCTGCTAATTTCATAGCTTCTCTTCTACTCATACCTTTCTTCGATAGATCTTCATCCATCTTCGATAACATTTTTTCAATATATTTCTTGTCCATATTTGCCCTTTATTTTAAACCGTTGATATATTTAGCAACAGCATCGATTTCATCCCAAGATAGATCTTTTGTTGCACTTATCATTACTGCACCATAACCGTACTTGTTAAGGGGACCATAATCTTTACTTTTTATACCACCTCTATATTCTTTGAGTGTTTTAGCTAGTTCTGCCGTATCCATTCCGGCAATTACAGCATATGAAACGTTTGTTAAGCCTGCAGAACTAGTCTGCTTACCATCTTTACCATGGCAGTGTGCACACTCTTTTGCATAGATTTTATCAGCCTGAGGTGGCAACAGTAAGCCGGACTTGTAGGGTACTGTGCTTTCAGAAGCAATAAGACCAATACTAGCCAATAGCATAGAAAGAACTATTTTTTTCATTTTAAACCTTTATTTTTAATTTTATCCATTTTCTTCTCCTGGAAATAAAATAACTTCAATAAGTATAATCTTTTTTGATTAATTTGTAAAGTTATATTTAAAATATTTTATTAATTATTTAAAATATATAATTTTTTGTGATAAATTTATACACTGCACTACATACTCCAATCAATAAAAGTCATTAAAGCAATCAAATATCATCATGAACTATAGTTTAGATTAATTACCTTAATATTAACAAAATTGCTAACAATCGCCTTTTACTCCAAGATCCATCATCTTATACATAGTATCTCTTATATATTCTGCCTGCTTCATCATTTCAGAATAACGCATATATACTAACTGAACTTCTTTTAATTCAAATTTATAACTTGTATTTATGCAGTATAAAAAAGAAAAGTGTATCAAAAGTGAAGAGAAGATAGTGGCGGAGATTAACAAAGGGAAAGTCCCTTTGTTAAGAAAGATTAAGATTAAAATCTATATCGAAGATAGAATCTAAAGTCTTGCGCTGCTTCAACAGTATTTTCAGCGAAGATTGCAGCCCCTGCCATTTCTCCTGCTGTTTGTTGTGCTTGTGCCATTGGCATACCTTGCCCCATAAGGGCACCAGTAACTACACCAAGATTATGTGCACCATTTTGATCGACAGTACCACCCATCGCTGCAAATGCTGAGGCACCCGCTTTCATATCATCAATTTTCATAGCATTACCGGAGAAGTTTCCAAAGAATCCTTGACTACCTGCATAATCATATGTAACATCTGTATATCTAACCTGTGCACTTAATGCATCAGTAAGTTGATAAGTAAAATATGCTTCCCATGCATCACCACGAGCAGCTATCTTAGAACCGATCATAGTATCTTCTGCATACGTAAATGGTCTCCAGTATTGACTACCATGGTTAAATTCAAGGCCAACTACCCCTTTTTCTGTAACTGGCAATTGTGCTCCAACCCAGTAAGAAGTACCTGTTTCACTGTCTGCAGAACCAAGCATTGCACTACCATCATCCGGCTGTGTCTTACTCCAGGCAAACGAACCGAATACTTTTGCATCAGCAAAATAACCATCTTCTGTGATACCATCAACCAATACAGAAATGGCTGCACCTTGCATATCACCATACTGCGTAAAATCTGATGGAGTCATTGCTAAGCTTGGGTTCATTGGATCACCACTTATTGCTGGAACAGGATCCATTCCTGGAAGCTCAAATGCTTTAAACCAAGTAGTTTTTACAATGAATTGACCATCATTATATGGTTCAAAAATAAATCCGGCAAGATCGATATTGTCAAGACCCTCATTTTCAGCATATGGTGTTCCATCAGCAAACATAGGTGTTGCATTTGTAGAGCCACGTCCCATACATACTTTAAAAC
>NATJ01000019.1 GCA_002085305.1 Epsilonproteobacteria bacterium 4484_65
AAAAAGGCATCTCTTGTGCAAAGTAATCATATTCACTCAAAAGATGTTTAGCACTTTTGATAAGTGGGTGGTTTGGTTTTAGGCTTGGTGTTGTAACTTCTAATTGACTTATTTCGGGATCAAAAAGGTGTGAAGGATTGATGGTATTGCCTTCATCGTCTGTATATGCTTCTTTTACGTTGTCATCAAAAAAAGTACAATTTCCACCTAGTTTTTTTGCGATAGCTTTAGTAGTGATTCCGTATCCAAAAAGGGTTGGTTTGGTTTGTATGTTATGCATAGATGTTCTCTATCTAAATTTAAATGAAATCAAGGCAAGAATGTTTGCGATAAAGGAGATCATCCAAAAACGCACGATGATCTTGTTTTCTGCCCATTTTTTGAGTTCAAAGTGATGATGTATAGGAGCCATAAGGAAGACTCTTTTTCCGCGTAGTTTATAACTTCCTACTTGTAGGATAACAGAGACTGTTTCTATGACAAAGATAATGCCTATAAGCATAAGTAATATTTCACTTTTACCCAGTATGGCAAGATAGGCTAAAAAACCACCGATAGCAAGACTGCCTGTATCTCCCATAAAGATCTCAGCAGGGTAGCAGTTATACCAGAGGAATCCCAAAAGTCCACCGGCAAGGGCAGAAGCTAAAATTAACACTTCACCTACACCTTTTATGTTGGGTACAAGAAGGTATTGACTGAAAATGGCATGCCCTGTTACATACACAATAAGGCCAAGTGATACCAATGCGATAATAGAAGGTACAGTTGCAAGGCCATCAAGGCCATCTGTAAGATTGACAGCATTTGTGGTAGCTAAAAAGACTAAGATCCAAAAAGGTATGGCTGCATAACCTAGGTCAAGTAGTGGAGTTTTTAGAAAAGGTACATAAAACTCTGTTGGGAAACCTGCATAAAGTAGCAAGCCGGTAGCTAAAGCAGCTGCGAGGACTTGAAGACCCATTTTTCCTTTAGGTGTCAGTCCTTCAAGGTTATCACCCGCAAGAATTTTCCCTAAGTCATCTTTAAATCCAATGAGTCCAAATCCAACAAGTGTGATGAGTCCACCCAGGATATAAAGATTACTTAGGTCTACTGTCAGCAGTCCAGCGATGAGTGTCGCACCAAGAAAGATGGCTCCTCCCATCGTAGGCGTATGTCTTTTCCCTTCGTGTGCAGGAACATATTTACTGATAGGTTGATTGGCATTTTTGGAGATGGCCCATGCTAAATATTTGGGCATGATAAATAGCGTAAGTGTAAATGCAACAAAAAATGCAAATCCTGCACGTACAGAGATGTATCCAAAAAGGTTGATATCTAAGAGTTGAGAGAGTTCATATAGCATAGGCAACTTTCATAAACCCGGAATATGCAATAGAGATCACTCAACTACATCAAATCATTGCACTGTGGGTATTAGAATTAAGAAAGTTTATTTTACTATTATTTCAATAAAATATAAGACTTACACAGCATTCTTGAGTGATTTAAGAATGACGAAAACAATAAGGCCAATAATGAGTATTCAGAAAACCATTTTAATCATCACAGACGGCATAGGCTGTAAACCAGATAGTACATGTAATGCGTTTAAAGATGCGACAAAACCAACGTATGATAAACTTTTTGAGAACACTCCAAGAGCACTTATCTCTACCCATGGACTTAGTGTCGGGTTACCAGAAGGGCAGATGGGGAATTCGGAAGTGGGACATATGACCATAGGGTCTGGTCGTATTTTGTATCAAGATCTGGTCAAGATCTCTTTGGCACTTGAAGATGGGAGTATAGAAGAGAATCAGGTTTTAAGTGAGACTCTGGAAAAAAGTGAGCGTGTACACTTAATAGGCTTACTCAGTGACGGAGGTGTCCATTCACATATAAAACATACCATAGGATTTGCAAAGTTGGCAAAGTCCAGAGGTAAAAAAGTCTTCTTGCATTTGATCACTGATGGTAGAGATGTGAGTCCTACTTCTGCAAAAACCTATATATCGCAGATCGAAGAGATCTGTGATGAAGATATCTCTATCGCGACAATAGGTGGCCGTTTCTTTACTATGGATAGGGATAACCGTTGGGAGAGGGTGGAGAAAGGATATCGTGCTATAGCAGAAGCAAGCCCTAGTACACCTCTTAGCCCTGAAGCATATGTCGATGAGAGTTATGCAAAAAATGAAACGGATGAGTTTATAGAACCTGTGGCGTTTGATGGATATGAAGGCTTAGAAGAGGATGATATTGTCATCATGACTAATTTCCGTTCAGACAGGGTGAGGGAAATTACAGCGGCTTTGGGTGATCCTCATTTTGATGAATTTGCCTGTAAATTTACACCACTTCACATCGCAACAATGACACAGTATGATGCAAGTTTTCCCTACCCTGTACTTTTTCCAAAAAAAGCACCTGAAAATACTTTGGCAGAAGTCATAAGCCGTGCAGGTTTAACACAACTCCATACTGCAGAGACTGAAAAATATGCACATGTAACATTTTTCTTCAATGGTGGTATAGAAGAGCCTATGATAGGAGAGAGCCGGGTACTCATCCCCAGCCCGGATGTGAAAACCTATGATATGAAGCCTGAAATGTCAGCACCCGAGGTAGGAGAGGCTGTGCGAACGGCAATGGATGAGTCTTATGACTTCATTGTAGTGAATTTTGCCAATGGTGATATGGTAGGACATACAGGGAATTATGAGGCTGCATGTGTTGCTGTAAATGCTGTGGATAGAGAGCTTGGATTAATCATAGAAAAGGCAAAAAAGGATGGATATGCCATCATCCTTACTTCTGATCATGGAAACTGTGAAGAGATGTGTGATGCGCAAGGGCATATACTTACAAATCATACTGTAGGTGAGGTATGGTGTTTTGTGTTAGCTGAAGGTGTGACGAAAGTAAAAGAGGGATGCGGGCTTAATAATATTGCACCTACAGTCCTAAAACTGATGGGACTTAAGATCCCTGAAGAGATGGATGAACCGCTGATCTAACAAGAAAAAAGTGCTTCTTTGATCTTTTCAAATTCTTTATAATCCTCAGGTGTGATCGTATCTGAATAGATGATATGATTCACTTGCTCAAGAAGATGCATTTTGCTCAGTTTGTCATCACATAGAGCCTCATTGATAATAGCAAGATGTTCATCAAGATCATACTCTTCCTGCATCGTTTGTTTTAAAAATGCTTCTGCTTCTCCTGGATCACAATCAAAGTCTGTTCCCATAAGTCGACAAAAAAGAGGTGCTTCTTTTTCTATATCTCTATTATCCATTTTAATGATATGCGCAAGTAATATAGCTACTGATCTTTTAATTTTCTTTTCCATATCTGTCCTTTTTGCTATTGTACCATAAAAAAATGGTACAATTTTGCAAATAAACCCATTAATGAGTACCTGGGGGTTCTTCAATGGGTTCAACAAATAGTATAAAGGCAAAAGATGAAATTTTCTGGAAATAATGTATTGGTTACAGGTGCAAGTAGAGGGATCGGTGCAGAGATAGCAAAAAGTTTGGCAGGTATGGGACTTAAAGTATGGATCAATTACCGCAGTGGTGAAGCTGAAGCAAATGCAGTAAAAGCAGCGATAGAAGCTGAAGGTGGAAAAGCTGAAGTGATCGGATTTGATGTGAGTGATGAAGAGGCATTTGTTAGGGCTATGAAACAGATAGTAGAGGCAGATGGTGAGCTTGCATATCTTGTCAACAATGCGGGGATCACTAAAGATAAACTTGCAATGCGTATGAAGACAGATGAGTTTATGGATGTGATCAATGCAAACCTAAAATCTACTTTCATAGGATGTCGTGAAGCTGTGAAAGTCATGGGTAAAAAGCGTTTTGGTTCAGTAGTGAATATCGCTTCTATCGTAGGTGAAACGGGGAATGCAGGGCAGACGAACTATGCTGCAAGTAAAGGTGGAACCATAGCAATGACTAAAAGTTTTGCGATAGAAGCAGCACCAAGAAACATCCGTTTCAATACGATCACTCCAGGCTTCATCGCTACAGAGATGACAGATGTGCTTAAAGATGAGGTGAAAGATGCTTTTACCTCGAAGATACCAATGGCTAGATTTGGTGAGCCTAAAGAGGTAGCCGAAGCAGTAGCATTTTTACTTTCTGACCACTCTTCTTATATTACAGGTGAAACACTTAAAGTGAATGGCGGTATGTTTATGTAAGATGGCTTTGCCAGGATTTGAAACTAACTGAATTCTTTGAATGTTTCATTGTTCAGAGGGTTCAAGTAGGGCTGCTGAAAACTTAAACTTCTACAAAAATCTTCTTTTTATAACATACGACAATAAAAATATTATGGCTGCTGCAGAAAGTACGGTAATAAGTGTATCACTGTATATGATCAAAGTTGCTTCAAAATTTTTGATAAAATAGGTCCATAATATGATAGCTATAAGTGTACTAAAGAGTACAACGATGAGTGTTGTAAGATGTGACAACCCCATGAGATAACCTACAAAACTTCCTACCACCGGCCCGGTCATTGCAAAAGGAGTGAGTACGAAAAAAACAAGTCCTATGATCCCATATTTTTTGATAAGAGGCTGGTATTTCTCTGCACTTTTCTGAGAGCGTTTGAGAAAATCATCAAGTGGTGCATAAGAGACCACATGCAGACTTTTCCAACTCAGAACAAAAAGCGGATAAAAGATCAAGACCATGATCGACTCAATAAAAAGATTAAAAGCGATAAGCAGTGTGGTGTCCATCTGAGAAGAGATACCTATGGAAAGACCTGTCATTCTTCCAAAGATGATATTTGAGGCGGTCATACTTAAGAGTACATTAAATTCATTGGGATTAAAGTAGGCACTTAATGCCAGTAGGAATAAAAAAATTACAAGCAAAAAGAGTCCAAAGAACAATATTTGACCTTCAGAATGTTTGAAAAATGTATTATTGGTTTTCAAAAGTTTACCTTGTAAAAAATAGATGAAATAAAATTATAACATGATAAATAATTTTGAGGTATAATAGTTGTTAAAACTTTATACTATTTAAAGAAGGAATAGTCTTGGCACGCATACTTGTATTGGAAGATGATCAACTGTTTAATGAAACTCTAGAAGATTTTTTAGAAGAGGAAGGGTATACCATAGAGTGCGCACTGGATCCTTACTCTGCACTTGATCTGACCTATAAACATGTTTTTGATCTCTACCTTTTTGATGTCAATCTTCCTTATGAAAATGGTTTTGACCTTTTGGAAAAGTTACGAGGGAGTGGAGATACGACTCCTGCGATCTTTTTAACCTCACGAGATGATAAAGATTCGTTGACCCAGGGTTTTAGTATAGGGGCAGATGATTATATGAAAAAGCCTATTGACCTTGATGAACTGTTGCTTCGTATGCAAGCTGTACTGCGTCGTCAGGTAAGAAAAGAGAGAGTAGATATAGGTAAGTACAGTCTTGATACAGTGGCCAAGATACTCTACCTTGAAGATAAAGCACTTGATGTGACGCAAAAAGCCATTGAACTTTTAGTTTTACTTGTGCAGGCAGATGGTGAAGTAGTGAGTAGTGATGAGATCAAAAATAGACTTTGGGCAGCAGGACAGAGTGCAAGTGACGGATCTCTGAGAGTCTATATTACACAGCTTAAAAAGTATTTCCCCGAAGCTATCTCCAATGTACGTGGTATAGGTTATAGATGGGTAACGAATTAAAATGAAAAAAAAGATCTCACTTGCAGCATTAAGTTATCTATCGAGTGTTGCAGTACTTTTAAGTTTCCTGTATTGGTTTTTGAAAAATGAGGGGTTTTCCGAGTCAAATTTTCTCATTGCCGGTGTTGCTGTACTACTATTGGCTGCGGGCTGGGGATACATTATCTCTTCACATCTGCTTGCACCCAAGGCAGAGCTTGATGCCAATCTTTCACACCTTAGTTCAGAGATACTCCATGAACTTAATATCCCCCTCTCTACCATAAAAGCAAATACTACTTTGCTTCAAAAACGTACTGAAAATGAAAAATCTTTGCAGCGTCTTAACCGTATAGAAGCTTCTTCTGTAAGGCTGGAAAGGCTTTACAAGGAGTTGGTTTACAGTATTAAAAAAGAGATACATCCTATTGAAAAAGAGAGACTTTTGCTGGAACCACTGTTGCAAGAACGTATTGAAACACTTGAAGCATTTGGAAGAAACAGATTTTCTTTAGATATTGGTGAAATATTCATTGAGATAGATAAGATCGGTTTTGAAAAAATGATAGATAATCTGCTGATGAATGCCATGAAGTACTCTTCAAAAGAATCACTTATAAAAGTAACACTTAAAGAAAATATACTGATGATCATCGATGAGGGGATAGGGATGGATGAGACACAATTGCTCAGAGTCTATGAACGTTACTATCAGAGCGATAATCAACAGGAAGGTCAGGGCATAGGGCTGGCTTTGGTCAAAGCCTATTGTGATGAAGAAGGGATAGAGATACAGATCCACTCTGAAAAAGGGTCAGGCACGAGTGTAAATTTAAATTTAGAGAAGGTTCATGTTTAATTCACTTTGTTATATTATCATAGTTATAGAGGGTAGCTCTGAAGAGAGAGATTCTAAATAAAAAACGAAGGATCATTATGAAATTTAAAATTACATTATTGACATTAGGAATGATCGCTGCTTTCAGTTCTTCTGCGCAGGCAACTGAGACTGCTGAAGGACTTTACGATGCTAAATGTGCCGCATGTCATACCAAAACAAGACCTACAGATATGTCTAAAGTTCTTGCCCCTGCACTTATGGGTGTCATGAGACATATTAAGATGGATTATCCTGACAAAAATGAAGCTGTAAAGTTTATGGTTGATTATGTGCTTGAACCAAGTAAAGAGAAAGCAATTTGTATGCCACAAAAAATTGAACGTTTTGGTTTGATGCCTTCACAAAAAGGCAATGTTACAGAAGCCCAATTGACCAAAATCACGGGTTGGATGTTTGATAATTTTCCTCCTGCAGATTTTAGAGGCATGGGACAGGGAAACAGACAAGGCAAAGGGCAAGGCAGAGGGCGAGGTAATTAAGTAGATGACTCAGACCATTTTACTGCTTGAAGATGATGTACAACTTAGTGATACTATCAAGCAGTTCCTCACATTTCAAGGCTACAAGGTCTTTTGTGCCTATGATGGATTACAGGCACAGGATCTCACCTATGAAAAGCATATCGATCTGATGCTTTTAGATGTAAAAGTGCCACAACTTAATGGTTTTGAGTTTTTAAAAACAGTGCGTAGCGAAGGTAAAGACACCCCTGCTATTTTTATCACATCACTCAACAGTGTAAAGGATGTTACACAAGGATTTGACAGTGGATGTGATGACTACATCCGTAAACCTTTTGCCCTTAAGGAGTTGCTTGTAAGAGTAGAATCTTTACTCAAACGTAGCTACGGGACGTATGATGAAAAGATAGACTTAGGTGATGGTCTGTTATTTGACACCAGGTCATTGTTGTTGACACAAGAAAACAAAAGGGTTTCTCTTAAAACCAAAGAGTTAAAGCTACTGGCACTTTTTTTGCAGTATCCCAATGAACTGTTAGAGTATGAGAAGATATTTGAAACACTATGGGAGTATGATGAGGAGCCCAGTGCAGGTTCTCTTCGTACATACATTAAAACACTTCGTGCTGTGATAGGCAAAGAGAAAATAGAGACGATTAAAAATATAGGCTATCGCTTTGTTAAGTAGTGAAAAGAGAAGCCTATTTCGCTTTTTATTGATCTATTTGGGTTCTACCTTTTTATTGTTCTCTTTGGCTTCCTGGATATTCTATAGTTCAGGAAAACATCATTTGCTTGATAAGCAAAGAGAAACGATTAAATATGAAGCAGAACATATTAAATCTGTACTACGGGTGCTGCACCAATCAAATGATGCCAAATTGGTTTACCCTGCAAGTAAGGTTATTGAGTCAGCTATTTATGATTTGGATAAAGCATATATATTTGGTACATTTAAAACAAAACAAACATTAGATAACATTAAAGATAAGACAAAACTTTACCATGTTTTAAAGATGGACCCTTACTATTTGGGTGCTGCTTATTTGCTGGCTTCTAAAACAATAGATTTCAAACCTATTGAAAATTTACAAAAAAATATTATTTTATTTATGTTGGGTGCAGGGATCTTTTTTTCTATACTAGGGTATTTTTTGGGAAGACTTTTTGTAGCACCCATGCGTGATTCCATAGAACAGATGAATCATTTTATACAAGATACTACGCATGAACTCAATACTCCTATTAGTACCATCTTAACTAATATTGAGATGATAGAGACCTACGGAAAATATGAACAGAGTAAAGAGTTGCAGCGTATTGAAATCGCTTCTAAAACACTGAGCCGTATCTATGAAGATTTAACCTATCTTAATCTCAACAATGATTACTATCGGGAAGTGGAATTAGTCAATATCACGAAACTGATAGAGGAGAGAATGGTCTATTTCTCCACAATGTTGCAAAGTAGAGGAATTACCATCCGATTAGAATTGATACCTGAAAAGATACTGAAAATAGACCGAAATGATGGGGTTCGACTTATAGACAATTTACTCTCTAACGCTATAAAGTATAACAAAAAAAATGGTACTTTAACAGTAAAACTTACAGAAGAATCTTTACGTATTATAGACACAGGTATAGGTATTGCCCAAAAAGATCTGAAAGATATCTCTAAACGTTTTAAACGTGCAAACAAAAGTGAGGGCGGCTTTGGTATAGGGCTTGATATTGTCAATCAGGTTGTCAACTCTTATGGTTTTGTTTTACACATTACTTCACAACTGAACAAAGGAACGGAGGTTGAGATAAGATGGAAAAAATAATATGCTTTTTTGCTTTGCTTTGTATAGTGGGACATGCTCAAGATGTAAACATAGAAGATAAACAGCAGTTACAAAAAGAGTGTTTACAGTGTCATGTAGAACAGCAGATCCCCAGTGCTTTGATCTATAGGCGTTACCTTATGAAATATAGTACGTTTGAACGTATGGAAAAAGCGATATTCACTTATATTAAAAATCCTGATAAAAAACGCTCTATCATGCCGTCACAGTTCTTTTTGAAATTTCCTATGAAGGAAAAAACAATGCTGGATGATGATACGTTACAAAAAACGATAAAGAGTTACCTGAATACTTTTGATGTAAAGAAAAAATTGGTCTTGCCTCAATAATACCAAGTAATTCACTTTACGTTCAGATTGATGTTGTATCCTATTGCCTTAATTTAGGAGTAAGAATGACACGTATTTTAACTATACTTTTATTGACAGTGCCTCTGTTTAGCAGTACTTTGGATGGACTTATTGAATATGCTATGAAACACAGTACCGTGGTGAAGCAGAGTCAGGCACAAATGGAATTGGCACAAGCCAGTCGAGAAGAGAGTACATCTGCACACTATGGAAGTATTGATCTTGTAGGGAGTTATACGCGTTTTAATCTTCCCAGAACATTGATACCCTTAACTCCAGCGACTATAGCACTTGATGCTAAAAGTGTAGCTACTACAAAGAACTTATGGAGTACGGGAGTGATGTATTCGATTCCACTATTTACCGGTTTTGCACAAACAAGACAGGTGGAAATGGATTCAATTGCGACAAGACTTTCCCAGAGTAAATTGTCCTTGACAAAGGAGCAATTGGCATTTAATGTAGCGTCTCTATATCTTTCTATTTTAGCACTTCAGGATATGACAAATGCACAAACAAAGCATGTTGAAGCGTTGAAAAAACTTAAAAATACGATTAACAACGAAGTGAAATTTGGTAAAAAAGCACAAATAGATCTTCTTAAGGCAGAGAATGATCTCTATGGAAATATCTCCTATCTTGAAGTGATCAAAGGTAATATTGCCATTACTAAAGCTTCTCTTGCAAGTTTAGTAGGTATGGATCATGTAGGATCTATTAAACCCATAAAGGTTTCTGTTAAAAAACCAAATTACTCTATAGGCAAATTGCTCAATAAAGCTTTATCTTTAAATAAAGTTGCCATTGCTGATCTTAATATTAAAAAAGCAGATAAGGGTATAGAAAAAAGTGAGTCCAGTAAACTTCCTCAAGTCTCACTTAGTAGTTATTATGGATATAACTATGGAGAAAATGATTCAAGTAATTTTTACAGTGGCAAGTTTGAAAATGAAAAGAACTGGCAGATTGGGGTTAATGCGAAATGGACACTGTATGATTTTGGAAAACGTGATGCTGCTACACAAAAAGCAAAGATCGCACATATGCAGGCAGAATTTGATAAACAGCAGACACTTTTGGATCTCAAGAAATCCCTGATCGAAGCATCAGAGAAAATGAAGCAGGAGTATGCAAATTATCGAAGCAACGTTAAGCAGCTTACTTTGGCCAAAAAGAGTGAAAAAATCGAAAAAGTTCGTTATAAAAATGGGGTTTCTACGATCAATGATCTGCTTTATGCAAGCAGTCAGACACATTTAAGCAGAGCAAAGTTGATAGAGAGTAAATATAATTATCAAAAAGGGAAGTTTTATATGGATTATTTATTAGAAAGAGGGGTTAAATAGTGACTAAGAAGAAAATTATTATCAGACTGATTTCGATCATTGCTGTAGTAGCTCTTGCGATCAAAGGTAAAGGACTTTTAGAGAGTAGAAAAGTAGAAATAGCCAATCAGGCACTACCTAGTGCGGGGTCAGTAAGTGTATCAGTAGTGAATTCAACGCAGGGGATAATGCAAAATAGAGAGTCTTATTTGGCACAAGTGGGATCAGATAAAAGCATCAATCTCTCTACTAAGCTGGCAGGATATGTGGATCATGTGTTTGTGGAGGAGTCACAAAAGGTGAAGAAGGGTGAGGTACTTGTGCAGATTGATGAGACAGAGTTACAGTCAACTATTCAAGCTGCAGAAGCTACTCTTATAGCACAGCGTAATGATCTGGAATTGGCAAAAAGTATTTATACGCGTAATGTGAAACTTTTCAAAGTAGGAGGACTGGCTAAAGAGCAACTGGATATTTCAAAAGTAGTGATGAAAGCTAAAAAGGCAGTTACCCAAAACACTATACAAAAAATAGCACAACTTAAACATCAACTCTCTTATCTTAAGATCGTAGCTCCTTTTGGTGGAGAAATAGACGCTATACTCCTTCATGAGGGTGATCTGGCAGCATCAGGCAAGCCCATACTCAGTATGAGTAATGGAGTGAAGAAATTGGTCTTTTCTTACGCACCTCATAATACCGCTATTGTAAAAGATCAATTGGTTTTTGCAAAAGATCAAAAGATCGGTAGCATTAAATCTATTTATACGATCTCTCAAAATGGTTTGGTGAGTGCAGAAGTTAAATTGGCTTCTGTTCTTGACTTACCTGTAGGAAGCAGTATAAACATTGAAGTTCTGACAAAAGAAGCCAAGGGCTGTATAGTTCCAAATAATACACTGTTACATAAAAAAGAGAGTACTTTTGTAATGGGTTATGCAGAGGGTAAGTTCTCTCCTGTGAAAGTAAATGTGCTTATGCAAGATGTAAACCATATACTTATCTCTCCTTGCCCTGCAACACCTATAGCACAAGCTAGTGAAGTTAAACTTGCACAGCTTCCTGCCTATGATAAAGTAAATATTACGGGAGCTGGAAAATGAGTAAAGCATCCAGTTCCTGGGTAGAGAAAATTCTGAGAAAACCTCATATTATTCTTGCATTTTTGGCACTTTTTGTTCTAACCGGTGTAACTGGTTACAACAAAATGCACCGAAACCTTTTTCCAAACTCCAACTACCCTGAAGTAGCATTGGTCATTGTCCAGCCTGGAGCATC
>NATJ01000020.1 GCA_002085305.1 Epsilonproteobacteria bacterium 4484_65
CACCGCTAACATAAAATTATATTTTAGATAATTGGTGGGTAAGCCCATCCTACGCAATTTTTGAGTGGATTTTAGTCCTTGACCTCATATTGTGCACGACCTATCTCGTAAATATCATTACCTTTAGTATCATTCACAACTGTTACAGGAAAATCTTCTACTGTAATCTTTCTTACAGCCTCTGGCCCTAATTCAGGATAAGCGATCACTTCAGCTGAACGGATCTGTTTACCAAGTAAAGCACCTGCACCACCTGTTGCACCAAAATAGATACCATCATACTCAACACAGGCATCTTTCACTTCTTGGCTACGTTTTCCTTTTCCTATCATCCCTTTTGAACCATGCTTCAACATTGTCGGGGAATAAGAATCCATTCTGTAAGAAGTTGTCGGTCCGGCAGACCCGATAGGATCACCCGGCTTTGGTGGTGTTGGCCCAACAAAATAAATAATAGAACCTTCCAAGTCAAACGGAAGTTCTTCCCCAGCTTCAATAAGATCTACAAGTCTTTTATGTGCTGCATCTCTTGCTGTATAAATAGTACCATTCAGTAAAACCGTATCACCTGCCACAAGTTTTTTTGTATCTTCAGATGTGAGTGGAGTTGTTAAAGTATAAGTTGCCATCTCTTCTCCTTATATCGTAATATGTGTATGTCTTGAACTGTGACACTGAACGTTTACAGAAACAGGAAGTGAAGCAATGTGACAGGGGTTAGACTCTATGTGAACAGCCAAAGCCGTTTTAGTTCCACCCATACCCATAGCGCCAATACCGAGATTGTTGATTTCAGTAAGCATACGTTCTTCAAGTTCTGCCATTTCAGGGTCTTCATTTGTAGTCTCAAGGTCTCTAAAGAGTGCATGCTTAGAAGAGATACATGCTTTTTCAAATGTACCACCAATTCCAACACCTACTGTAATAGGAGGACAGGGGTTTCCACCTGCATCAGAGATCACCTCTTTTACATACTCAACGATACCATCTTTACCCGCAGCTGGTGGGAAAACTCTTGCACGAGATACATTTTCAGAACCACCACCCTTAGCAGCATATTCGATGTCAATTTTATCACCGGCAACGATATCAAAGTGAATGATAGCTGGAAGGTTATACCCTACTGTATCTTTAAGATTTGCACGAGAAAATGGTTCACAAGTTGACGCTCTTAAGTATCCATCTGTATACCCTTCTTCTGTCCCTTTGTTAATTGCATCTCTAAGAAGACCCCCATTAATACGTACTTTTTCACCCACATTTACAAAAAATACTGCTAAACCAGTATCTTGACAAAGTGGTCTTTTTTCATCTTTTGCAATGTTTGCATTTTCAAGGATCTGACGGATCACTTCTTTACTTACAGGTGACTTTTCAGCCTCCATTGCTGCTTCAAGTGCATCATACGTATCTTGTGGTAAATCAGTACCACAATGCATGATCATATCTCTTACTGCTTTGACTACAACGTCAAATTCAATTTCTCTCATTAAAGTCTCTCCTGGTTTATATAGTATGAAGTATTTTACAATGAGGTTTGTTAAAACTGTATAAAGGGGAGTTAGGCTAGAGGAAACCTCTAGCCCTATGGGAAGTATGGTAATCTATGAATCGAAAAAACCACCATCTGTTAAGATAGCAATATTTTCTTTGATCGATTCAACAGACTTGGCGAATTTTGCTTTTGTCTCATCATCCAGATCAAGCTCGATCACTCTTTCAATACCATTAGCACCAATCACACATGGTACACCAACAGTCACATCATTATAGCCATACTCACCATTTAACATAGCACAACTAGAGATTACTTTCTCCTCATCACTCAAGATCGCCTCAACCATGATGGAAATGGCACGTCCTGGAGCAAAGAAAGCTGAAGTTTTCAAATATTTTACGATCTCTGCACCACCATCTTTAGTCTTAGCAACAATTTCATCTATATCCTCTTTGGATACAATCTGATCAAGTGGTATTCCACCAACCGTTGCAATATCAGGATAGGGTATCATATTTTCACCATGATCGCCTAAGATCATAGGTCTTATCTGAGATGCACCAAAACCTGTCTTTTGTCTGATCTGATATGCCATTCTAGAGCTATCGAGAGCTCCACCCATACCTATGATCCTATTTTTATCCCAACCTGTCACTTTATGTACAACATACGTCATGACATCCAACGGATTGGAAACACAAAGGATAATGGCATTCGGTGAATACTTCTTAATATGTCCTGCAACCTCTTTTACAATACCTGCATTGATATTAAGAAGATCAGCTCTTGTCATATCTTTTTTTCTTGGTACTCCTGCAGTGATAACCACCACATCACAATCTTTGATATCTTCAGGCTTCACTGCCGCTTCAACCACTGTCCCTCTTGGAGAGTAGTTTGTAGCTTGTGCAATATCTAGTGCTTTACCTATAGCTACTTCCGGGAAGATATCATAGAGTAATATTCTGTGACACGTCCCTGTAAATGCTAAACTGTATGCTGCTGCTGCTCCAACTGCTCCTGCTCCTACGATCGCTACTTTTTTTCCTGTCATATATTATTCCTTATTTATTTACTTCAATTCCAAATGTAAACCCAGCTTTTACTTTCTCAATAAGCACTGGAACTACATCTGCATAGTCACCCACAATAGCAAAATCTGCATTTGAGAAAATAGTCTCTTTTACATTGTTGTTAATTGCTACAATAGTATCTGACTCTTTCATCCCTGCAATATGCTGAACAGCACCAGAGATACCAATAGCCACATAGACTTTTGGACGTACTGTTTTACCTGTCTGACCGATCTGTCTTGCATACTCGGAAACACCCTCGTCAACCATTACACGACTTGCTGCCCACTCAGCTTTAACACCTTGCTCTTTTAGTGCCTCTGCTAAATCTTTAACCATTTGCATACCATCACTTGTAGTACCTCTACCACCAGCTACAATAATATCAGCTTCGAACAGACCTTGCATTCCACCCTCACCAATAACTGTTTCGATGATCTCAGAGACAAACTCTGACTCATCCAGTGTTGGTGTAAATGGTGTGATCTTTCCTTCTCTGCTGTCATCTCTTGCAGGTACTTCAAATGTTCCAGCTCTTGCCGTTGAAATTTGAGGACATACAAAACCGATAATAGTAGCAAGTTTAGACTCACCATACGTTGGTCTTCTTGACTCCAGGATAGGCGCATAGATAACCTGTTCTTTTGTCTCTTTATTTCTGTGCTTATGCTCACCGATTAGAAGTTGAGTACAATCTGCTGTTACACCAGAGTCTGTTTTCACACCGATTCTAGGTGCCAATTCACGACCGGCTGTTGTAGCAGCAAAAAGTGCAATCTCTGGGTTTCTCTCTTTGATCACTTGAGCAAAAATTTCAGAGAATGGCAAGATACGATACTCTTCAAGTCTATCATCCTCAACAACGATAACTTCATCAGCGCCATGTGCAATAAGCTCTTTTGCCAATGCACCAACATTTTTACCGATGATAAGTGTAGTTACCGTTGTTCCCTCTTCAAGAGAGTTTGCCAAATCTCTGGCAGGAGTCAATAGCTCTAAAGATGGTCTTGAAATCTCACCCTTAACAACCTCTGCCCATGTCAAGATACCTGAAGCACCTTTTCTAAAGTCGATTCGCTTGAGAGTATCATCTGTTTTTTTAGCTTTTTTAGCTTTTTTCTCTTTAACTTCAAGAGTATTTTTTCCCTCTTTCATCTGTGCCAAAAGTGAATCAACCAACTCTACTTCATTGTGACCTTCTGCGATCTTTGCAGGAGCTCTTTCACTTTTGATTGTTGCTACTTTAGAAACTATCGTAGGACTTCCTCCCTCACCCGGAACTCCGATTCCGATAAGCTCTGTACCTAGATCTACATCATCGATACTGAACATTTTAATTTCAGCTTTTCTGGCTTTAACGGCACCTGAGAGTGTAGCTCTTCTTGGATCGATACCCGTTGGAGTAAAACTCATTGCACAAGGAAGAGGAAGGCTCATCATCTGATACCCTCCCTCTATAATTCTTTTTGCATGAACTCGACCATCTACAAAATCAGCCGTCTCTATAAATGTTCCCTGTGGAATTCCCATAAATTCAGCAACTTGCGAAGGTACATGGGCTGTATCACCATCACTGGTTTGACGACCCGCAACAATGATGAAATCCTCATCTTGTCCTTTTCCAAAACCCAGATGTTTTAACATATGAGAAATAGCCAACCCGGTAGCATACGTATCAGACCCACCAAGCCTTCTATCACTTAGAAGGTATGCCTCATCATAACCCATCGCCAAAGCATTTTCCAATGATTCTGTGAACGATGGGGGTCCCATTGAACATACGATAAGTTTCGCATCCGGATATTCACTTTTGATCTGAAGACCAGCTTCTAATCCATATTGACAGTCAACATTGATAATTGACTTTGCTTTTGTTCTATCCATTAGACCATCATCACCCATTCTCATCTCAGATGGCAGTGGTACTTGTTTCATTAAACTAATTATTGTCATATTTATTTCTCCTCGGGCTTACATATAGTTATATTCTGGGCCATCACCACCATAAGGTGTTGTCCAAGTTATTCCACCGTTAGGTGATTTGATGTCACATGTTTTACAGTGTACACAGTTCTCTGCGTGAAATCTTAATGATTTGGCACCACTATTTCTATCGACATGAAGTTCATAAACCTCTGCAGGACAGAATGCCTCTTCTGATAAACCATACTCTTCAATATTTGATGCTTGAAACTGGTCTTCATTATTCACCACAAGATGAACAGGCTGATGCTCATCATGCATTGCTTTGGAGTAGAAAACATCTGTCACTTTATCAAACGTAAGTTTTTTATCGAAGTCTAATTTGCCGGCAAATCGCTGAGCAAACGGAACACCTGTATACATAGCTACTTTTTTAGTGGTATCACAGTCTGCTTCAACTTTAGGGACAAAAAGACAAGTACCACCTGTTACAAGCTGGACACCCATCTTCAATCCACCAAGTACCATACCATCTTGCATTACAGCTCTCATATTTCGAATTGGGTACATCTCTTTATAGATAAAGCTATTGTTCACTCGTTCTTCATACTCTGCAAGTGCTTTCTTAGAGGTATCACCTTTTTCAAATGCACTCATAGCTGTTCTGGCAGCACAGATACCTGAACGAATTGCCAAGTGAACACCTTTAAGTCTTGCCGTAGTTAAGAAACCGGCACTGTCACCAACGATCATAAGATTATCTTCATAATACTTAGGCATAGAGTTCCAGCCACCCTCCGGCAGGGTTTTGGCACCAAACTCCATAATGCTACCACCCTCTAAGAATTTTGAAACATAAGGGTGTGTTTTCCATACCTGCATTGCTGCATGCGTATCAAAACTAGGATCTGCATAATCAAGTCCAACAACCAATCCAAGAGCCACTCTATTATCTGTCAATCCATAGATAAATCCACCACCAAACTCTGATTTATCTTGAAGCGGATAACCAAAGGTGTGATAAACTGCACCAGCTTCAATATTACCTTCAGGTACTTTCCAGATCTCTTTAACACCTAAAGAGTAGATCTGCGGGTTCTTACCTGAATCCAAGTTAAACCGCTCGATCACTTTTTTGGCAAGGCTACCTCTTGTACCTTCTGCCAAGATAGTGATATCTGCTTTAACCACTGTCCCCTCTTGGTAGTTTTTCTGTTTCACACCATGGTGATCAACTCCGGTATCTTTGGTTTTAACACCTGCAACTTTACCATTCTCATCATAGAGCATATCATCTACAGAAAATCCTGTATATATCTCTACACCTTTAGCTTCAGCAATTCCTGCCAAATATTTACAAACCTGGGCAAGTGAGGCAATATAGTTACCCTCATTATTCATATATGGTGGATGGAACGGTAGTTCCATCTCACCACTCTCATTTAGTTTTACTGTCACATCTGTTGAAACTTTAGAGTCAAACGGAATACCATCAAACTCCTCTTGCGTCAACAGGTCTTGAAACACTTTAGGTCTTATCACTGCACCTGAAAGTATATGTGAGCCGATCGAGCTACCCTTCTCAATAAGCATTATTCTCTTCTCTTGACCTTTTTTCTTTAGACTGTTGGCCAGTTCTATGGCTGTTGCCAGTCCAGAAGGTCCACCACCAACGATAAGTACATCGGTTGAAATAATATCATGATTATCCATTAAACACTTCCTCTTTATAAAATCACTTGAATCCAAATCTCAACTATTTCGTTCTGGTTTTTTTCCCATTGGAAAAGATCTTATCTTTAAACAAATAAAATTTACTCTGTAAAAGCCAGAGTGGAAGAGTCAAAACTATATATCAAGTGTTATTCAAAATAACAGTTTCTAAGTTATAATTCAAATAAGTAGGTATTTTAGATAGGTATTGAGGTCAACATGTAGGGATTGGTAACATTTTTTTAGAGAAAAAATAATAAACATAATTTATTATTATAGTAGAAACTAAAAGGATTGCTACCTTTTAGTTTTAAATTTTATCTTAAAGTGTACACTCTTGATCAAAAAAGTTCATCTCTTCAAGTGTATCAACCATCTCTTGAACAGATGCAACAGAGTTTTTAAATCGTGTCTGTTGAAGTGGTTTCAGTGCCATAGGGATCACTTTTTCAGCTCCGCCGGCACCGATCATTACCGGTACACCTGAAACGATACCTGAATAGCCGTAATCATCTTCTAACATGATCGCACATGAGTGGATCTGATTGGTATCCTGCAAAATAGCCTCTACCATAACAGTAGTTGATTTTGCAGGTGCGTAGTACGCTGAACCATTACCAAGAAGATTAACTATTTCTGCCCCGCCGTTTCTTGTCTTTCTAACGATCTCACCGATCTCTTCAGAATCAAGAAGATCTTCAATAGGCACACCCGCAACGGTAGTGAATTTAGGTAGAGGTACCATAGTATCACCATGACCACCCATTACCGTAGCACGTATCTGTCCTGCACCATACTCCAATTTTTCAAAAATAAAATGTGCCATTCTTGCCGCATCAAGGATGCCTGCCATACCTAAAACACGTTCCCTTGGAAAACCTGTCTCTTTGAGTGCAACATAGGTCATCACATCCAGTGGATTAGAAACAACAACCACAATGGAATCAGGTGCATACTCTTTGATCTCTCTCGCATAACATTTAACTATTTCTGCATTTTTAACAAGTAGATCATCTCTACTCATACCCGGTGTTCTGGGTGCACCGGCAGTGATCACTACGATATCAGAATCAGCCATGTCCTCAGGACCTTTGGCCGCTTTAACAATAGTGTGCTGTCTGGCTGCATTCGCCGCCTGAGACATATCAAGTGCTTTACCTTTCGCAACATCATAGTTTCTACCTCTGAAAACAACATTATGACATGAACCATTCATTGCCAATATAAATGCTACAGTAGAACCAAAATTACCAGTACCGATAACGGTTACTTTTTTACCTTTTGCCATTTTTATCCTTTTTCATTAAATCTTCTTATATAAGAGCGAATCATAGGATGACTTTCAAACAAAACATAACTCATAACTTTTATTATCAATAATGTTTTGTAATGCTGGAGAAGTCAAAAATCCTACGCGTATAATACCTAAAATATATTATAAAAGTATTACACAGGGCATTATGCCCTGTACGATGAAGTGTTAATTTGATCTCAGGATCAAATTAGGCCATTCGGGATTTAGTTCCTCTATGGCATAAAGTTTTAACTTAAATAGCATCAATAATGCTATTAAGTGTAGCAGATGGTCTCATAGCCTTCTCAGCCAACTCATCATTTGGATGAAAGTAACCACCAATGTCTTGGGGTTTACCCTCTGCTGCAAGCAATTCAGCCATGATCTTATCTTCATTCTCTTTCAATGCAGCAGCAACAGGTGCAAACTTAGCCGCTAGTTCAGCATCTGAACCATTTGCCAAGGCATCTGCCCAGTATTGAGCTACAAAGAAGTGAGACGCTTTATTGTCTGGTTCACAACATTTTCTTGACGGTGCTTTGTTGTTATCAAGATAGCCTTCATTTGCTTTATCTAATGCTTCTGTAAGTGCCGCTAGTTTTTCATCTGAATGTTTCTGACCAATAAATCTTAATGACTCAGCCAATGCCAAGAACTCACCAAGTGAATCCCATCTTAAGTGACCTTCTGCCAAGAATTGGTCAACGTGCTTAGGAGCAGATCCACCAGCACCAGTTTCGTAAAGACCACCGCCTGCTAGCAAAGGAACGATAGAAAGCATTTTAGCAGATGTACCAAGCTCTAAGATCGGGTACATGTCTGTAAGGTGATCTCTAAGAACGTTACCAGTAACAGCGATAGTATTTTTACCTTCTCTTACTCTAGCATTTGTAAATCTTGTAGCATCCGTTACATTCATGATTTGAATATCAAGACCATCAGTGTCAAGATCTTTAAGGTAAGTATTTACTTTTTTGATCATTTCTGCATCATGTGCTCTGTTTTCATCCAACCAGAAGATAACTGGAACTTGCTCGATTTGACCACGTTCTACTGCTAGTCTTACCCAGTCTTTGATAGGGATATCTTTTGCTCTACTCATTCTCCAGATATCACCAGCTTCACATTCAAATGACATTAACACTGTACCATCCTCAGCAGTAACAGTTACTGTACCAGCTTCAGCAAGTTCAAATGTAGTTGGGTGAGAACCATACTCTTCAGCTTTTTGAGCCATAAGGCCAACGTTAGCCATTGAACCCATTGTCGTTACATCATATTGACCATTTTTAACACAATCAGCTAGCATTTCTGCATGGAACATAGCGTAAGTAGAATCAGGGATAACAGCAACACATTCAACTGCATCACCATTTCTGTTCCACTGTTTACCACCTTCTCTTACCACAACTGGCATAGAAGCATCAATAATGACATCGTTAGATGCATTAAAGTTTGTTGTTCCTTTGTCAGAGTCAACCATTGCGATCTCTGGGTTATCAGATTCAACCACTGCCTGGAATGCAGCTTTAATCTCAGCTTCTAAAGCATGACCAGCAATTTTTTGCTCTAAGTCAGACATACCCTGGTTAGGGTTAACATTTAGTTCTGCAAATGTATCTGCATATTTTGTAAATACATCTTGGAAGAATACTGTAAACGCGTGACCAAACATAATAGGGTCAGAGATTTTCATCATTGTTGCTTTAAGGTGAATAGACCATAGAACACCATTTGCTTTTGCATCTTCAATAGTTTTAGCAATAAATGTTTTAAGTTTTGCAACAGACATAAATGTACCATCTAGAACTTCTTTGTCCATAGCATCAATTGTTGCTAATTCTTTACCATTAAGAGCGATAGTAACTTTTTGCGCTTTGTCCATAGTAACTGATTTCTCATTACCGTAAAAGTCTCCGTTTCCTTCCATATGAGCAACATATGATTTAGGATTCTCTGGAAATGCTTTTAATCTATGAGGATGATTTTGTGCAAATTTCTTAACAGCTTTTGCTGCTCTTCTGTCTGAGTTACCTTCACGAAGTACTGGATTAACAGCTGAACCTAAACATGTGCTATATTTAGCTTGAATAGCTTTTTCATCGTCATTCGCTGGATTTTCAGGATAGTCAGGAATATCATAACCTTGACCTTGAAGCTCTGCGATACAATCTTTAAGTTGACCAACAGATGCTGAAATGTTTGGAAGTTTTTTTGACCATATGATTTTTGGTAATTGTGACATGTTTGTTCCTTGAAATTAGATTGTTAGTGGTAGAAGTGTAGCACTTTTTTACAGTTAAGCTATTTAAACTATTGGTAACCAAAAAGTTATCTTTATTACTTGTTTCTATATTACACAGTTGACACCTCTTATCTTTCAATAAAAATTTCTTTTAGGTAATAGTGCGGTAATAAAATTGGATTACAATCTGTTTGTTCGGATATCAAATTCGGAACAAAAAAAAGGTTCTCCAAAGACCTCACACACAAAGGATAAAGAATGACAAAAAGATTTATGATGCTTATCGCAGCAATGTTGATGACTACCCTATCAGCACAAGCAAATATAGAAATAGAAAAATCAGAGTTTACAGTAACTCAAGTAGCACTGGATGCTTCAGCTGCCAAAGCAGCAGAAGAGCAAACTGAAGAAGATACAAATGGTTCAACAGATGAAACCAAACCAGAAGGAGGTACTACTGAAGAAAAATAACCCCAATATGGGCGTATGTAATACTGAACGCCTTATCCATTCACTATTGAGTTTTGGGAATTAGCCCTTTCCTTCAAATAGTTAAACTTTCTAAACTAGATAAATTCAGTCTCCAAAAACATTTATCTATATTCCCAAAACTCACTTGTCTCTGTCCTCAAACTCCAAAGGGCAGAGACTCCTTTACTATTTTAGAGGTGCCCTTTATTTATATGCTCTTTTAATATCTTTTTCTATCTCTTCAGGTGATGATGCTATCTTCATAAAATCAGACATATGTAATAAAGGAAGAGAAAGTGCCAAATAATATTTAGGATCCAGTATCACAGCTTTCCCCTCTTTGATCATAGATTCATAAGGTAAAATATTGGCATGACGTTCCACTTTAATTTTTGTAAGAAATTGCTTCGTTTCGTTTCTGAGCTTATGTCCTACAATAATCGTACCATTTGGAAGTTCCAAGGTATAAGCAATATATTTTCTGGCATTCTCTCCTGTAATCTTTTCTAAAAGGTCATCACCTTCTGCTACAGTAATAGTATCATCAAGATATGGCATCCCAAACATAAACTGGTATTTTGCAAGATCATCGAGTTCAAACTTGTCATTTACTTCATACATATCACCTAAAGCTGCCTGGAGTGCTTTTAGTGTTGCTGAAAACTGTCCATATTTGTATTTATCCTGAAGATAGGCAGCTCCAAAATATGAAGGATTTTGTACAAGTACTTCATGTTCTCCATTTACCAATACATGCAGTGTGGCTAAAAGGGTATTGGTTTTTTTGAGTTCATCATTAGTAATGGTAATAACTGTCTTTTCGTTGAGTATAGGTGTTGTTGCAAGTACTGTAAAGCCATTGGCTTTTAATTTTCCCCGAAGTCCGTCAAGACTTTGTGGATTGGCTGCATAATAAGTTGTAAGATATTCAGGTGCTTCCCCACCAAGTATCAACTTCGCACCTTTGACAAATTTTTTAGGGGATTCAACTACTTTCGTTTCTTCTGTTTCAGTGGTAATCGTCACAGCTTTGGGTGTACCTTTTCTATATTCTGCGAGTTCTGATTCCAATTTCTTTATTTTTTCTTTAAGTGCTGCAATTTCAGTACTCTCTTCTGTTACAATAGGGTGTACAATATTTGACTGTTCATCAACAGCTTGTACGTACCCTATTACCAACATCCATACCAATATTATTTTACTCTGTAGCATTTCTATCCTTCACTATTAGAAATTCTAATTATAGTTTATCAGATAAAAATTAATTAAAAAACATTATTTACATAAATTTAATAGATTTATTTCATTTTACAAGGAGGGTAAACGATTTTACCCATGCGGGTAGATTTTTCTTGGGGCAAGACCAGTTTAGCCCCATTTACTTTGATCTATTTAGCTGGAAATCTGATAAATCTTGTCGGGTAACTTGATTTTATTTTATTTTTTTCAGGAGTTATCCCATCTTCATCAGATGATTTCAATACTTCTCCAAGCTCTACAACAGTTACTGTCCTGGTAACCTCAACCACAGTAATATTCTTAGCTGGGATGGGTCTAGCTACTTCATCCATAGGTTTTGGTGCTGGTTGCATTTTACTAAGTTCAACTTTCCCTGTTTCTTCAATAATGATTTTTGCCGCTTTTGCTTTGGCAACTTCCACGGAAGAGACAGCCTTTGCTATACTCTGTATTGCCTGCATTTTTGCTGTTTTTACCTCAGCTACAGTACCTTTCTCGGCCTTAACTTTTTCTACTTCTGATACAGCTTTTACAATGCTCTCTTTGGCATTTATTTTAGCTTTCTCAACCAATGCAGTCGATTTCTCGATCTTACTAACGGCTTGGGATTCAACTGCTTTTGTTTGGATCGTCTCTTCAGTTCTCTGCTCTCCTTCTCTCATGGCACGCGCAGATTCTACATCTCTTACTGTCTCTCTAAGTTCATTTACAGCATCTTGACGTGCCTGTTCAACAGCATCAATTGATTTAAGTATCTCTTCTTGAACTGCATCGCGTGTATCCTCAGCAACGAGCCCAGACAAAGCAAAAACCAACACAGATATAATCATCATAAACTTATTCATAAATAACCCTTTTTTTTAATCATTTTAAATTATTATAATATATTTTATCTACTAGTTTAATTAATTAGACGTTCCAGATAACTTTAATACAACACTTTTAACACATCTCTCGTGATTCTTTTAACCTTGTCGATTTTTTCAATAAGCCTATTTATAACCTTTTGATCTTTGTCTATTTGATGCCAATTCTCTGTCCATACTCTTCTGAGTTCCTCCGCAGCCTCTTCACACTCAGGAGAGATAAACAAAGAGAGGTCACCAATAAGCCCTACTTTTACCCAACCATCTCTAGGACTACCCTTAATGGTGTCATGGTCATAATGATTGGCATAAATGATCTGTTCCAAAGATGAGAGTTCCTGCAGTATCTGAAAACTTGCTATGCGTATATTGTTGTTACTTTCATTATGTTCATATCGCCAGTTGTTATAGACAAACCCAACTACTCCAAATACAAAACTTATAACCACAATGACTTGATAGGTTATGATCTTATTTTGCAGGGTTTGAAGTGAGAGTTTTTTCATTGTAATCTCCATTTGGTCATAATGAAGTGTACTATTTTGGGTGTGAAAGGGGCGTGTAGTGGTTATAGTCATCTCGTACTAAAAAAATATGTCAATTTCTCTCGTTCCTACGGTATCCATGGTAACGAGAAAAAAACTATTGTCGTTTATTTAACGGTTCTCATCCCTCAACCGTCAAACTCTCCTCCAAATAAACCCCAAGTTCCTTAGCCTCTTCCAAGATCATTTCACTCACCTTCATCTTACTCTCTATGATCACATCTGCAAGTTTAGACTTGATATGTAGCTCCAACGGACGATTTCCCGGATAGCGTTCTACCAGGCACATGAGGTCTTCTACTGTTTTTGCATCCGGCATGAGGTTTAAAGCCAGGATAAGTGGCGGTTGTACAGGTTCCGGGGTGTGTTTTTCCTCTTTTTGTACCTTAACCTTTGTTTTCTTCGCATCTTTGATGGATGAGATTTTTAAGATATTCATACGTGTGAAGTCACCATCTTTAGTTATCTTTACTTTAAAGGCTATAGGTTTCGTAAGATCAAAATCTTCATCTAGTTCTTTAAGACGGTTTTCAAAAAGCATGAGTTCTATATTTCCGTGTAGGTCCATGATGTTGGCTATACCAAACTTGTTTCCCTTTTTGGAGATCTTTTCTGTGATACCTTCTATCTTTCCTATGAACATCGCTTGTGAACCATCTGCCAGATCATCTATTTCAGAGCTGAGTGTATAGTCTATACCATCCAACGTTTCACGGTATTTATCCAATGGGTGTCCTGAAACATAGAAGCCTAAAGACTCTTTTTCCATCTCCAGTATCTCCATAGGTTCAAACTCATCCATGTGTGTAAGTTCAAGTGTCACAGCAGTCATCTCTTCATCATCACCCCAAAGAGAAGTTTCTGCTTGTTTTCTCGCTTCTCCTGCTTTTTTAGCCATATCTATGATCTCTTCAAGCTGTGAGAGCATCGCTTTACGCGAGTATCCAAAGCTGTCAAATGCCCCTGCTTTCACAAGTGTTTCAATCACTCTTTTATTGACTTTACTTGAATCTATACGGGAAACGAAATCAGACAGGTCTTTAAACTCATCATCTCCTCTGGCTTCAAGCATGGTATTTATCGCAATGTCTCCTGCACCTTTTAGCGCTCCCATACCAAACATAACGACCTCATCACCATCAATATTACGTGCTTCGAATACTAAACCCGATTTATTGATATCTGGTGGGAGAAGTTTCATACCCATATGCTTGACTTCATCCACATATCTCACTACCTTGTCCGTGTTATTTTTTTCCAAGGTCAAAATAGCCGCCATGAACTCTGTCGGGTAATAGTGCTTCAAAAACGATGTATAAAAAGTTATCATCGCGTAGGCTGCTGAGTGTGATTTGTTAAACCCATATCCGGCAAATTTCACGATAAGATCGAAAAGGTTTGCTGCTTTTTCTCTGTCAAAACCTTTTTGTGCTGCACCATCTGCAAACTCATCTTTGAGTTTGTCCATCTCTTCTTTGACCTTTTTACCCATAGCTCTACGTACCAAGTCCGCACCACCAAGGCTAAAGCCACCAATAGTCTGTACGATCTGCATAACCTGTTCCTGATAAACAATTACCCCATAAGTAGGTTTCAAGATAGGCTCTAGTTCAGGGAACGCATACGTTACCTCTGCACGTCCATGTTTACGCTCAACAAAGTCGTCTAGCATCCCTGATTCCATCGGACCAGGTCGGTAGAGAGCAAGCATCGCAATGACATCTTCAAAACCGTTTGGCTTAAGCTTTTTGGCAAGGTCTTGCATACCGGCAGATTCTATCTGGAAGAGTCCAAGTGTCTCACCTGTACCAATGTACTCATACACTTCTTTGTCTTCTATATTTTCTTCAACAAAGTTGATGCGTTTCCCATGTCTTCGCTCTACCAGTTGCAATGCCTCTTCTATAACCGTAAGGGTCTTTAGACCCAAAAAGTCAAACTTTATGAGATCAACATCTTCCACATACTTACCTGAGTATTGTGTCGCTAAGGTATCAAGTCCTGTAGGTTTAAAGAGCGGTGTTTTTTGCCAAAGTGGCTCATTTGAAATCACAACACCCGCAGCATGTGTCCCTGCATTTCTGTTCAGTCCTTCAAGTGCAAGTGCATATTCCCAAGTACGTTTTGCCTGTGGGTCACTCTCAAGCAATTCTTTGATCTTCGGTTCTTTCTCATAAGAACCTTTAAGATCAATACCCAGTTCATCAGGGATGAGTTTTGCCATTGCATCTGCTTTGGAATAAGGCATATCAAGCACACGTGCAACATCACGGATGACCCCTTTTGCCAAAAGCTTACCAAAAGTAATGATCTGGGCAACGTTCACACGCCCGTATTTATCCACTACATAGTCGAGTATCTCTTGACGACGTGCCTGACAGAAATCCATATCGATATCCGGCATAGAGATACGTTCCGGGTTCAAGAAACGCTCAAAGAGCAGTCCGTAAGGCATCGGGTCTATATCGGTGATACCCAAAGAATATGCCACAAGTGACCCAGCCGCAGATCCACGTCCGGGCCCAACAGGTATACCCATCTGCTTCGCTGCATCCACAAAATCCCAAACGATGAGCATATAACCAGGGAACTTCATATCGTTGATGATGTCCATCTCTACTTTGAGTCTGTCTCTATACTCTTCATGTTTCTCATCCGGGACTATTTTAAGCCGTTCCTCCAACCCTTTTTTAGACTCTTCTACAAAAAGTACAATATCATTTACTAACGAATACTCTACATCCGGTTCAGGCATGGTAATGTTTGACTCAGCGGCTCTTTCTCTGGCAAATTTAAAGTTAGGAGGTGTTGGATCACCCAATTTTATCTCTAAATTACATTTGTCTGCTATCTCCTGGGTGTTTTCCAATGCTTCAGGGATATCTGCAAAAAGTTCAGCCATCTGTTCTGGTGACTTCACATAAAACTCATGTACAGAGTGGCGAAGACGATTTGGATCATCATAAAGTTTGTTCATCGCGATACACATAAATGCCTCATGTGCATCTGCATCTTTTTGTACAGTGTAGTGTGTATCATTAGTCGCAATAATTTTAATGCCTGTCTCTTGTGAAAGTTGTATGATCTGTTTATCAATTCTATGCTGATCACCAATTCCGTGACGCATCAATTCAAGATAAAAGTCCTCACCAAAAACATCTTTGTATTTAAGTGCGACTCGTTTTGCTTCATCATACCCTTTTGCACCAAATTTCAGGTTTCGTTCTGAAAGGTTCAAGTTCCAGTTCACTTCTCCCTGTAAGCAAGCAGAAGAACAGATAATACCTTCAGAATTATCTTTAAGTAGATCCCAGTTGATACGAGGATAGTAGTAAAATCCATTAATGTATGCTTGAGAAGAAAGATACATAAGGTTTTTATACCCTACCTCATTTTTAGCATACAGACAAAGGTGAAAACGCTGACGTACAGATTTGTCACCCAACTCTTCCTGGTTATGCACATACGCTTCCATTCCGATGATAGGCTTGATACCTTCTTTTCGCATCGTATTGTAAAAATCTATCGTCCCAAACATATTTCCATGATCCGTCATCGCCACAGAAGTCATACCCTGCTCTTTTATCTTCTTGGCAAGTGATTTGATCTTGTTTGCACCATCGAGTAATGAGTACTCTGTATGTAAATGTAAGTGCGTAAATTGAGGAGTTGATTTTGGTTCTTCTGACATTTATGACCTTTAAAATATTAGGGATTTAATATAGCAGAGTTTAGGTAAAAATGGATTGAAACAATACTTTAATTTTACACATGATTTATAATAAACCGGTGTATGGCTTCAAACACCTCATCATACCCCTTGTCTGCTAAGATACTATGTCTCTCACGCGGGAGTAAAAGCAGTTTTTTATCTTTGGAACTTACATTATCATAGATGAGTTGTGCACTCTCCATTTATAAGGTTTTAAATTTCAAATAATCATCATTATGTTAATTACAAAAGCACTCTCACTGTTACTTTAAATTTAATTGGAATTTGTGTAATCTTAAACGAAAAATGAGACCCGAAATAGGCACTTTTTCGTTTAAAAAATAGGTTTTCGGAGAGAAAACCTAACCATATAAATTGGATTTAGCAATAATCCAAAAGCATCCCCTCTTTAACTGCTTGCATACTCTCTTCACCCACAAGCTTTTTCACGATAGCCAAGCCAAAACATACTGCCGTTCCGGGGCCTTGTGAGGTAAGTACATTACCATCTTCTACCACTTTGAGGTCATCTCTGTAACCTGGATGGCCTATCTCATCTTTTGCTCCGGGGTAACAAGTATAGTCATTACCCAAAACCCCTGCTTTTTTGAGTACAAATGGAGCAGCACACATCGCACCTATGATTTTTTTTGCTTTAAACTCTTGAACAAGTTCTATCACTCGGGCATGTTCAGCCAAAGCGTATGTACCATCCCATCCACCGGGAAGTACCATCATATCAAAGTCATCACTAATAACATTTTTGATAGCAGTATCAGCCTTGACACCAATACCATTGGCTCCTATGACTACCTTGCCATGACCCAGTGACTCATCTATATATGCCACACGTACTTCAACGCCTCCACGACGCATTACATCAATAAGCGCCACTGCCTCTAATTCTTCAAATCCTTCTGCCAAAGGTAATAATACACTTGCCATTATTTTCTCCTATTTAATATATGTGTTACGATACGATGTCCGTGATTAAGTGCAATAGCGATACTTCCGCCACTATTAAATACTATATCTCCGGCAACATAAAGTCCTTCTACTTCACTCTCATAATTTTCATCAAAAATGGGTTCACCCATATCATCCAAGGTAATACAGCAAGAACTCAAAAAGTCCTTAGGTGTAGTTCCGCCAATAGCATAAATAATTCGGTCAAACAACTCAGCACCATCAGAAAAGTTGACTTTCACTTGTCCATGCTCACTCTCTAAACTTTCTATGTTTACACCTAAATTTAAAGTCACTGCTTCATCATCTTCATATTTTGCGATCATCACCAGGTTAGTAGGATTTGGTCTGCTAAGCATCTCTCTTCTGTAGTTCAGTGTTACTTCATTTGTTTCACTTAACTCACAAGCATATTCCACTGCAGTATCTCCGCCACCCACAACAAGGATCTTCTCACCGTTGCTGCATTTATCTAAATTAAAATTAATTTGTGTTCTAAGCGATGGAGGAATCTTATAGGAAGGCTTATTGGGTTTACCCATACGACCGATGCAGACAATGATATTTTTAGCCATATCCACACCACATCCTGAAGTCACATGAAAAATGTCACCCTCTTTCTTTACTTTCTCAACGGCACAGTTAAAACGTGTATCTATAAGCTCATCATCCAGGAGTTTGTCAAAATAATCCAAAGTACTCTCTTTCGTACCATCAATAAAATCAACATTTCCTTCCAGTTCTACCTCTTGACCTTGCCAGTCTTTATCGACACGTTTGTTATCTTTATAAAATTTTCTGATCGTATGGGAATGGTTATCTGTTTTTTCGATCATCAGTACTTTGCCAAGCCCCAATTCTTTTGCTTCGACCACAGAGCCTATTCCACCTGGTCCACCGCCAATAATTATCAAGTCATATATATTTTCCATATTTCACTCCTGCACTCTAATAGTAGTGTATCATTTTTTGCTAACGAATTAATACACAGGAATTAATCATCACTCTGTATTGTTACTTTTGCATACATCCCGGGAAAGACATTTGAATCCCCTTTATCAAAAGAGATACGCAGCTTGATCTTGTGTGTCATAGGATTTGCATCGGGTATGATTGCATGTATCATACCAACGGTCTTATAATTAATAGAAGGTATTTCAACTAATACTTTTTGCTTTTCTCTTATCTTGCCTATGATGCCTTCTGAGACTGAAACATCTATCTCCAGACTCTCTGTATCCACAAGCATAATGGTCAGCATACCCGGCATGACCATATCACCAACTTTGATGTTTTTCTGCACCACAACTCCCGCAGAAGGTGCTTTCATCTTTAAGTAGTTAAAGATCGTTGCCATCTGCTTTGCTTTGATCGAAGCTTGTTCAACCATCACTTGTGCAGAATCTAACATACCACTTACATTTTCAGCCTGTGCCTCCATATCATCTATATCCATCATAGGCATATTGCTCTTATTTTGTAATCGTTCTTTTCTTTTATTGATATTTTGCAGTCTTTTACGCCAAAACTCTACCACGATCTTGGACTGCTCCAGCATCAGGTCAGCTTGTGACTTCATGATGTCAAACTCTGCAGACTCCATCTCATAGAGCTCATCTTCGCGTTCAACTTTGTCACCAAGTTTTACAAATACCTTTTTTATATATCCCATATAACGGCTACCGATCATTTTCTGTCCATCAGAAATAACCGTACCTGTGAGTCTGATATCACTCGCTTCCAATGATAGGATGAGTAAAAAAGTTACAGTTAATAGTATTTTCATCTTCTGCCTGTTACCATTTTCTTAAACGTACATGACACTGCATACATCGACTGGCAATTTTACTATACGCCTGAAGCGCTTGCACAGCATCACCATCTGAAAAACGTTCCTCGATATCTTCTGATTTTTTTATGATCTTTTTTTGTATCTTATTGGTCATTTTCAAATCGTTCTGTAGCCATTTTTCATAAATATCTTTATTGTTTACCTCTGCATCAGTAGGTCTGATCTTCACAATGGTCTCTTTAAGGTCTTTTACTCCTGCTTTAATGATATCTGCATTGTTATAGAAAAAGCCTGACTGTATATCTTGCATCGCTTGTGCCATCTTTTGCATATCAAGTATTCTCTCTCCTTGACTATACCCTTCAGCCGAAGCCAATGTAGTTGCCAATACAGCAGTTATCGTAAGTCTAAGTAGTAACTTTCTCATTTTATATCCCTTTATTTATAAATATTTCAATATCAACATTGTAACCAATTATCTTTAATGACACAGTTACATTGATAATCATCATATATATTAATTACATTTTTTTATATTGTTTAAGTTTTAATTCAAATATATACTGCTAAGATACTATTATCTCAAGTTAGAACTATCTAATAGTTCGAGTTAAAAAATAAAAGGATAAAAGATGAGAAAAACCGTTATATCATGTGTAGCAGCAGCTGCACTCATTACAAGTGCATCAGCAGATTTTAGTTTCGGAGATATGTTCAAAGATATGAAAGATGCTGCGATCAGTATGAGTAAAGATGCTAAAGATAGCGTTGA
>NATJ01000021.1 GCA_002085305.1 Epsilonproteobacteria bacterium 4484_65
AACGAACCAAAAGTGATGAGAAACTGGAATCCAAACGGTGTCACAACATAGTAGGCAAAAAGTACTCCAATGAAGAACATGACTGAACCGCCTATAACAAAAGGAATGACCATTTTCTTTTCATTGTTATACAGACCAGGTGCGATAAAAAGCCAAAGCTGATAGAGAATGAAAGGAAGTGCAGCAAGGATCGCGGCAAAGAAAGAGACTTTCAGTGCTACAAAAAATGCACCTCCAACCTGGTGGGTTGTGATCATCCCTCCAAAGGTGTTGTCATTCACAGAACCTGGTGGGTTGTGATCATCCCTCCAAAGGTGTTGTCATTCACAGACTTTATCTCTTTGCTGAGGTTTAGATCTTGCAATGCCTGACTGAGTTTTTTCGTTGATGTAGCTGTTTCTTTTGCGGCTGTTGCAGCTTCTTTGAGAAGAACACCCAATGCAACATTCTGTTGTTTGATAGATGTTTCCGAGGCTTGGGTAAGTGCTGCTTGAAGTTTGTTTGCTGACTGTGATGCTTCTAAAGAGAGTTGTGCAGCCGGTTTTGGTTTTGTTTGTGTTGCAGGTGTAGTTGCCGTTGCATTACTCTCTGGTATATCAACACGCCATTCGCCTTTCTCTTTAGACTCTATCATGAGTCCTACTTCTGTGAGTGCATCATTAAGCGGTTGCGTGACCCAGGTAAGTATGCCATTGTGAAAGATAAAGGCAACAACAAACATTACAAAGATGGAAAGAACTGAGAGTCCCAGTCTTTTTCGTAACTCAACAAGGTGAGGTTTAAGATCACTAAACATTATGCATCACCTTTATTATCATTGCTTTTTTTATTTTTTGCAATTTTCTTTTCTTTTTTAAAAGTAACAGTATCACTTTTAGTTTCTACAGGAGTTTCGATAGCTTTTCTCTCTGCATAAGGACTCTCTTTTTTAGCTTTAGGTTCTTCTGTAGATACTTCATCATCATATGATAGATCATCCATATCATCAAAATCTATATTTTTAAAGCTTTTGAGCTCATTGGTTGCATTGTCTAGTTGCGATTTATATTTCAACGCTTCATCTTTAAGGTCTGCGATCTTCATCTCTTCTTCAAGAGAACTTTTTGCTTCGCCTATAGTATTCTTGACACTTTTGATGAACTTGGCGATCTGTACCATCGTATCAGGAAGTTTATCGGGTCCCAAGAAGAGTATTGCAATAACAGAAATGAGAAGTAACTCGGTAAAACCTATTCCGAACATAGTTGCCCTTTAAATTAATTGATGTATTTTAGCAAATTAATCTAAAATGTATAGTGCTAACTCATCACTCAAAAAGAAATTGTCATTGTAATAGTGTGTACTTTCACATTTAAGTTTCTTTTCATCACAAAGTATTTGAGCTTTCTCGATCATTTTTTCGGATAAAAGAGACTTTTGAACACCAAGACTGCTTCGTAAGCCTAAAAAGATCTTTTCCGTGAGTAATTCATCTTTGCTAAGTGGTTCTTCTGTGATATTTAGTGGGTCGGTGATATAAAACTCAATATTTGTTTGTGGATAATACCTGGTATCCTTCAAAAAACCTACAGCACCGGCACCTGCCCCCATATAATCTTCAAGTTTCCAATACCCTTTGTTATGTCTGCTTTGGTATGTTCCAAAGTTTGAGATCTCGTAATGTGTAAATCCTCGTTTTTTTATCTCATCGGCTACAAAAAAAGCAAGATCTTCATTTTCTTGTCTTACTTCGGGTGTGGTTGAAAATTTGGTACCGTCTTCTATAGTAAGCTCATAGGCTGAAATGTGATCTATGGGCAAGGAAAAGGCTTCTTCTATATCATTTAGTAGTAACTCTTGTGTGTCACTCTGATAGTTATAGATAAGGTCGAGTGAAAGGTGTTCAAAGCCTATCTCTTTGGCATAGGTGATAGCATCTTTGGCCTGTTGGGGCGTGTGTGCTCTGTTAAGTGCTTTAAGCTTGGTACTGTCAAAACTCTGTACACCAAAACTCACACGATTGACACCTAAATCTTTCATCCCTTGTAACCATGCTTTGGTAGAAGAGTTGGGATTGGCTTCAGTCGTGATCTCTGCATCATCCTGTAGATAGGGTTTTAATAATTTAAAGACAGGAGCATAGAGCTCAGGGTCTACAGTAGATGGTGTACCCCCACCTATAAAGAGTGTTTTTATCTGTTTTCCATGGGCGTTAAATCGTTTTAATTCAAAAGAGAGTTGTGTGTAGAGTGCTTGCATATAGGTACTTCGTGTGTCAAACTTATCGACATAAGAGTTGAAACTGCAATAGTGACACTTGGAGTCACAATAAGGTATATGAAGATAGACTAACAAAATTAACTCCTTTCAAATGGCTATAATCGTATTTTAGATAGAATAATATCAGAAATATTTAATATAATTTAGTGAAACGAGTAAAGATGCAAAACAAAAAGAGCTATAGGCCAAATGTTGCAGCTGTTATACTCTCTTCCAAATATCCGGATAAGTGTGAGTTTTTCGTAGCACACCGAAGTGATATCAAAAATGCGTGGCAATTTCCCCAGGGGGGTATCGATGAGGGAGAAACACCTTACGAGGCACTCCATAGGGAGTTACTAGAGGAAATCGGCTGTAATGATGTAGAAGTTTTAGGAGAGTTCCCTGAGTGGATCACTTATGACTTCCCAAAAGTTGCAAGAGGCAAGGTGTATCCTTTTGACGGGCAAACCCAAAAGTATTTTTTGGTACGTCTTAAGGAGGAAGCGGTGATCGACCTGCAAGCCTATGATATTCCAGAATTTGAAGAGTATGAATTTGTAGAGTATGAACATTTATTTAAAAAGGTAACTTACTTTAAACGTAGAGTATACCGCAGAGTGATCGATTATTTTAGAGAAGAAGGTTTGATTTAGATGTTAGTGGTACATAAGTATGGTGGTACAAGTGTTGGAGATGTGGAGCGTATAGAGAACGTAACCAATCGTGTGGCAAAAGCAAGAGAAGCTGGTAATGATGTAGTTGTGGTTGTCTCAGCAATGAGTGGAGAGACCAATAAATTGATAGGATTTGCCAATCATTTTACTCAAAACCCTGCAAAAAAAGAGATGGATATGCTTTTAAGTTCGGGGGAGAGAGTAACCGTATTGAATCTATTGATCCCACTGCAATGCAAAATGCGATCAAAGAGGGGAAGATCGTTATTGTAGCAGGTTTTCAAGGGGTTAATAAAGATGGGTCAGTTACTACGCTTGGACGTGGTGGCTCAGATCTTTCTGCTGTTGCTCTGGCAGGTGCATTAAAGGCCGATCAGTGTGAGATCTACTCAGATGTAGATGGTATTTATACAACAGATCCTCGCATAGAACCCAATGCAAAGAAGCTTGATATGATCTCGTATGATGAGATGCTTGAACTCTCTTCATTAGGGGCAAAAGTATTGCAAAGCCGTTCAGTTGAATTGGCAAAAAAATTGAATGTTAAACTGTATGCTAAAAGTAGTTTTAGTGACAATGTAGGTACGCTTATTACAAAGGAGAGCAATAGTATGGAAGAAGTATTAGTCAGTGGTGTTGTCCTTGACAAAAACCAAGCAAGAGTGACACTAAGAGGTGTTTCAGACAGACCGGGCATCGCATCAGAGATCTTTACAATGTTGGCAGAGGCGAACATTAATGTAGATATGATCATCCAAAACATGGGAACAGATGGTTCTACCAATCTTGGATTTACTGTACCACACAGTGAACATGAAAATGCAAAAAAACTCATGGTAAACTTTGATCATGATATAGAAGGTATGGACTTTGACGAGCATGTTTGTAAAGTTTCAGTGGTAGGTGTAGGGATGAAGTCCCACTCTGGTGTAGCGGCTACAGCTTTTACTATAATGGCTCAAAACAATATCAATATTCAAATGATCTCAACATCTGAGATCAAAGTCTCTATGGTGATAGATGAGAAGTATGGAGAACTTGCTATCCGTACATTACATGAAGCTTACGGGTTAGATAAGTAGAACGATGCAACAGCTTTTAAAGTGGACACTCGAAACCATACGTGAAGAAGAGTCCTGCTTCTCATGGATGGAAGAGTATCGTTATGAGTGGGCTCCTCTTGTGAAGAGTGCTACTACTCAGGTACTTGAAGGTAAAACAGTACTTGTTATTACTGATGCATCACATAAATGGTTCGGTAAATATATTTTAAATGCTATCAATGATCTTGGTAAAAATAGACCGCTTTTACCTTTTTATCAACTTACAGAATGTTTTCCTAATTTACAGAATATCCATTCAACACAAAATATACAGCTTCTTGAAGATATGTTAGATATTTCTTATCCGAATGGATACTATATTTGGTATATTGGGAGAGGAGATCATCCTTATACAAAATTAGCCTATAGAAATGATGATAACTTTTTATGGGTGATGGATGAAGAAGTACAAAACAGCTTTGCATTACGTAGTTCAGACCCTCTTTTAGATATCAAACTATTGCAGCTCTATAAACTTTTTGATATGACCATCTCCGCATCTCTTTTTGGTGACCTAGATCTAGAATTATGAGATTAATCAGTCAAGTTATCATCACGAGTGACATAGAAGGTACGATAGCTAAACTTGAAGTGTCAAAAACAACGGAACGTTTTGTCAAGATTGTCAAAGAAGACACCTTTTTGGTTGAAGATGCAAAACTAGCTATAGAAAAAGCTTACATGGCAAGTGAAGAGACGACAGTTGTCATCCTTGCTGCTAAAATATTTTCTCCTATAGTACAAAATAAACTCCTAAAAGTCATAGAAGAGCCTCCACCTAAAAAAGAGTTCATTATTCTTACACCAAGTAAGGCAACCATACTAGACACTATACGTTCACGGTTACCTATCACAGTGCTTAGCGAAGAGAAAGAAGAAGAGGTACTAGGGTTAGAATTAGCTCAGCTCTCTTTGTCCACAGTGTATGAATTTATACAAACACATAAACGTACCGATGCTAAAGCAATGAAACTTTTAGTTGAACGTATTGGTAAAGAGGCTATCTGTTCACAACGTTTTGATTTAGATGAAACAACACTTGTGTTGTTTTCTAATGCTTTTATTGCTTTGGATGTAGGGTCGCCACCCCAGTTTGTGTTGAATACTTTGCTTCTAAAGCTTTTGGCACGTAAAAAAAGATAGAATATTACGTAGCGTGGGCATTCCTGCCCACGAACAATTGTTTGCAATTGATATTGCATGTTTTCACTACGTTCATCGTGGGCAGGAATGCCCACGCTACAGGTAAAGGAGTTTCCATATATGTACATCTATAAACTAGGTAACATCTCAGATAAAAAAGCCGCACTCGAAGCATTAGGTGTAGAACGTGGTGGTGTAAGCATTATGTCAAAGAAGATGGAACTTCTTTACTTCTTCATTAAAGACCTTAAAACACCTGCAGTAAATATACTTAAACAAGATGCACTGAGCATTGGTGCAGAGCTTGCTGTGCCTGGTGGTGTGATACTCTGTGAGAAACCTGTTTATGATTGTATCCTGATAGGGACTAAAAAGCATATGGAACTGCTTTCCTGTAAAGAGTTGGCACAGCCTTTTGGACTTAAAACCGTTGCTACAGAACTTAAAAAATTCCTCTCAACACCGAACTATCCAATGCAGATCATGGGTGTGATCAATGCCAATGATGACAGCTTTTTTAAAGAGAGTAGATTTAGCGCAGAGGCTGCCATCTCTCAATGTGAAAAGATGATAGAAGAGGGTGCATCTATTATTGACATCGGTGCAGTCTCTTCAAGACCCGGAGCCCAAGAGGTGAGTGAGCTTGTCGAACTCGAACGGATGAAACCTATTTGTGACATGATTCATGCTGAAAAGTTATATGAAAAGGCTACTTTTTCTGTAGATAGCTACACTCCGGACGTTGTTGAGTATGCATTGAATAGAGGTTTCACTCTGATCAACGACATCACAGGAGCATGTAATGATGAGATTATCAAACTAGCCGTAAAACACGAGGCTAAACTTTGTATCATGCATATGCAGGGCACACCACAAACGATGCAAAAAGATCCAACATATGATGATGTAATGGTTGAGGTAAGTAGATTTTTTGAAGAGCGTATCGCTAAGTGTGAAGCCTTAGGATTATCTAGAGAGAATATTATTCTTGATGTAGGTATAGGCTTTGGAAAAACCTTGGAACATAATCTTACTTTGATCAAAAACTTAACTCACTTCAGACACTTTGGATGTGAAGTGCTTATTGGTGCGAGTAGAAAATCGATGATAGATAAGATCATCTCTACACCAACAGAAGAACGTTTACCGGGAACTTTGGCGATTCATTTAAAAGCGGTGGAGAATGGTGCTGGTATTGTACGTTGTCATGATGTGAAAGAACATATACAGGCTTTAAAAGTTTTAGAAGTTTTGATGTAAGGGTGTAATGCGTAGTATAAAATGGTTTTTCTTGCTTATTGTGTTTACTGTAGCGGGACTTGTTTTCATCGACACTTACATCTCAAAACAAGCAGAATCAGACCTTTACAGTAAGATTAAAAAAGTTCCAGCAAAAAAAGCTGCATTGTTGCTAGGTACGGCTAAGTATATAGCCAAAGGTAAAAAAAACTACTTTTATACCTATCGTATACGTGCAGCTGTACAGCTTTTTAAAGCAGGTAAAGTCAAAGCCATAGTTGTTTCTGGAGACAACGGAACGAAGTATTATGATGAGACAACAAGAATGCAAAAAGACCTTATAAAAGCAGGAATACCCAGTAGATACATCACCTTGGATTATGCAGGGTTTAGAACGCTGGATTCTGTGGTGAGGGCTGAAGCGATTTTTGACCTAAAAGACTATATAATCGTCTCTCAGAAATTTCATTTGGAACGTGCACTGTTCATAGCCAAAACCAAAGGGCAAAAAGTCATAGGTTTTATGGCAAAAGATATCCCGGGAACAGCTGCAGCATACAGAATGAAAGCTAGAGAATATCTGGCTAGAGCGAAAGCTTTTTTAGATGTATATATTTTAAATACACAGCCGAAATTTTATGGAAAAAAAGAGAAAGTAAATTATAGAAAATGACAAACAAACAATACCAGGAAAAAATACAAATCCTTAAAAAATGGGCACATGCATATTACGTGGATGATAATCCCATAGCTACAGATGAAGAGTATGACAAGCTTTATCATGACGTGTTAGACTATGAAACAGCAAATCCCTCTGAAGTGGCTGAAGACTCACCTACAAAGCGTGTGGGTGGTGTAGTACGTGATGAGTTTTCCAAAGCGAAGCATATCAAACGTATGTGGAGTATGGAAGATGTGTTTACTACTGAAGAAGTACAAGAGTGGTTAGATAGAACAGTAAAAAATGTAGGGGAATGTACATATTTTTGTGAGCCTAAGTTTGATGGTGCCAGTATGAACCTGCTTTATGAAGATGGTAAGCTTGTACGTGCCATTACACGTGGTGATGGTGTTGTAGGTGAAGAAGTGACAGACAATGTGCGTACCATCCGTTCTGTGCCTCTTAGTATAGAGTATGAGGGACTCATTGAGATACGTGGTGAAGTGGTCATTCGTAAAGATGATTTTGAGGCTATCAATAAAGAGAGACTGGAAGAGGGGGAGCAAGTTTTTGCAAACCCTCGCAATGCTGCTGCAGGAAGTCTCAGACAACTTGACTCTTCCGTAACTGCTAAAAGAAGGTTGGTTTTTTACCCTTGGGGCTTGGGCGAAAACAGCTTGAAGCAATCAAAACTCTCTGAAAAAATGGATTTTGTATATGATTTAGGTTTTTTAGAGCCTCCTTATGCTCAAGAGTGTAATAGTATAGAAGAGATAGAAGCCTTTTATCAAAAACTTATCTCCCTACGTAATGAAATACCGATAATAATGGATGGTATGGTCATTAAAGTTGATGAGGTGAATTTGCAGGAAGATCTAGGCTATACCGTTAAAGTACCTAAATGGATGTGTGCCTATAAGTTCCCTGCTGTAGAAAAAGTCACTAAAGTCAATGCTATTACTTTGCAAGTAGGTAGAACGGGAGTCATCACCCCTGTGGCAGAAGTGGAACCGGTTGAAATAGAAGGTGCCATCATAGCACGTGCAACACTGCATAACTTCGATGAGATAGAACGTAAGGGCTTGATGATAGGTGACTATGTGATACTTATCCGTTCTGGTGATGTTATTCCTAAGATCACGAAAGTGTTGGAGGATAGACGTGATGGTTCTGAAGTGGTGATAGAAAGACCTACTGAGTGCCCGACATGTCACAGTGAAGTGTTAGATGAAGGTACTCTCATTAAGTGTCAGAATTTGGATTGTCCAGACAGGGTAGTAAACTCCATCATTCATTTTGCTAAAAAAGGGTGCATGAATATAGATGGACTTGGTTCTAAGATAGTCGAGATACTTGTAAAAGAGCATAAAATTAAAGATATTTTAGGGTTGTATCATTTGAAATTTGAAGATTTAGAAGGATTAGAAGGTTTCAAGGAGAAACGTATCTCTAAACTTCTACAAGCCATAGCAGATACAAAAGGTGTCCCTCTCTACAGACTTATTTTTGCTATGGGCATAGAACACATAGGAGAGGTGGCAAGTAAGGCATTGGCTTTAGAGTTTGGACTTGGTATTGTCGATGCCACATTTGAAGAAGTGGTAGCTATAGACGGTATAGGTGAAGAGATGGCAAACTCTCTACTTGAATTTATGAGAGTAAATTATGACTTTGTTTTGAAACTTTTTGAAGAGATCCAACCTACAGTAGAAGAAAAAGTAGAAGCCGCAGAAAATCCGTTTAAAGACAAAACGGTGGTACTAACTGGGTCTATGTCGGTAAGTCGCGGAATTGTCAAAGAGATGTTGGAAAAACTAGGTGCTAAAATAAGTGGTTCTGTGAGCAAAAAGACGGATTATGTGATATATGGTAAAGATGCTGGATCTAAGCTGACTAAGGCAGAGAGCTTGGGTGTGAGTACACTTACTGAAGATGAGATGAGGAAAATGTTATGAGACTAGATAAATACCTCGTAGAAGAGGGTTACTTTGAGAGTCGTAATCGTGCACATGATGCGATAAAAGCGGGTAAAGTAATAGTAAACGGGAAAATACCTAAAGTTTCGATGAAAATAGATGAAAACTCTTCTGTGGAAGTGGAAGATGAGAAGTTTTATGTGAGTCGTGCGGCTCGTAAGTTGGAGGACTTTTTAGCTGAGTATCCTATGGATTTTAAAGGGAAAAGAGCATTAGATATAGGTTCAAGTACAGGTGGTTTTGCTCAGATAGTACTGGAAAATGGTGTTGCATCACTTTCTTGTGTAGATGTGGGAAGTGACCAACTGCACATCTCTTTACGAGAGAATGAGAAAATTTCTTTGTATGAAGAGACAGACATTCGTGACTTTGAAAGTGATAAAGCTTTTGACATGATCACTTGTGATGTTTCTTTTATTTCTATATTGCAAATAACAAATGATATAAACAGACTTAGCCAAGTTGGTACTGGAATAGTCATACTATACAAACCACAGTTTGAGGTGGGTAAAGATGTGAAGCGTGACTCTAAAGGTGTGGTACAGGATGTTGATGCCATTTCCAGACGAAAAGAAGCATTTGAAACTGAAGCTAATAAGTTGGGTTGGGAACTTAAATATCATGCACTCTCACAAGTGACAGGTAAAGAGGGTAACCAAGAGTACCTTTATCATTTTGTGAAGAGGGAGAAGTAATTGCAGCTAAAGAACACTATTAAGTCCATAGCCATAGGTTCATTTGATGGCATACATATTGCCCATCGAACACTCATAGATCAAGCAGATGCGATTGTCATCATAGAACGAAATGGTGGGTATTTGACACCTGGTTACAAGCGTTCATTTTATACATCCAAAATATGTTGTTTTTATCATTTTGATAAAGTGAAGTCACTGACACCTAAAGTATTTGTAAAGAAATTAAAAGAAGATTTCCCTCATTTGGAAAAGATCATCGTAGGGTATGATTTTGCTTTTGGCAAAGAAAAAGCAGGTAATGCAGAGCATTTGGATGAACTTTTTGATGGAGAAGTCTGTATTATAAAAGAGGTGAGCATAGAAGGTATACCTGTTCATTCCCGTACTATCAAAGCATATTTGCGAGAAGGCAAGGTAGAGATGGCAAATATGCTGCTGGGCAGAAGGTATACTATAGATGGTAATGTGATCGCCGGACAGGGGCTTGGTAAAAAAGAACTTGTCCCTACACTTAATCTTCATGTAGACCATTATCAACTTCCTTTAGAGGGTGTTTATGCTACACGAACCAAGATCGGTGAGGAATGGCTAAACTCTGTGAGTTTTTTAGGGCATCGTGTAACTACAGATGGTTCTTATGCTGTTGAGACACATGTGATAGATAAAGATATTGGTGAAGTAAATGGTACAGTTATGATCGAGTTTGTTGCATTTATCCGTGAAAATCAGAAATTTAATGGATTGGATGGTTTGAAAAAACAAATTCAAGATGATATAGGTATTGCTAAAAAGACAGTATGAAAAAAATAATTAAAAAAATAAGTATCTTGCTGCTACTGGGATATGTTGGAATGGGGCTATTCCTCTATATCAATCAGAGAGATTTTCTTTATTTCCCTACGCCCAATGCTCCTACTGCATATAAAAATATGACACTTCAAAATGAGGGAGCTTCCATTAATGTCATCATCTTGAATGAAGGGTATGAGAATGCCATACTTTATTTTGGAGGCAATGCAGAATCTATGGCACAAAGTAGTGACTATATTGCACAACAGTTTCCTACATTTACAGTCTATCTGATGGATTACAGAGGATACGGAGGTAGTACAGGAGAGCCAACAGAAGAAGGACTTTACAGTGATGCATTGAAGCTGTATGATACTATTAAACCGAAGCATAGCCGCATCTCCATAGGGGGGCGTAGTTTAGGTTCCAGTATAGCAACCTATGTTGCAGCCCATAGAGAAGTCTCAAAACTGGCACTTATTACTCCCTTTGACAGTATCGTAAATGTTGCCAATGGGAGATACCCTATCTACCCAGTATCATTTTTATTACATGATAAGTATGACTCTAAAAGCAGAGTAAAACATATCAAAGCAAAAACATTTATAGTTATGGCACAAAATGATAAAATCATTACAAGAGAACGTACGCAACAACTTATAGATGCTTTTGACCCTTCTCAGCTAGAAGTAATGATAATTGAAAACAGAGGGCATATTGATATCTCTTCAGATGCTAAATATTATAAGATAATGCAAGATTTCATAGGTGAAGGGTAAGACTGGTTCACTACTTTTTACTAAGAATATAATTTACGATAAAATGATGATATGAAAAATTTTCTAATAGCCTTTATCAAGTTACTACTGCTTGCCTATATCACTTTTGGAGTTGTACTTTTTATAAATCAAAGAGATCTTCTTTATGCTCCCACTGTTAAAACAAATCATGTATTTGATGAAGTCATTTTCCATAATGACAAAGAATCCATTAATGTCATAGTAGTGAATGATAAAAAAGAGAAGGCCATACTCTACTTTGGAGGTAATGGTGACACAGTTGCACGAAGTGCTTTTGCCTTTGATAAGTTTTTCCCTGAATATACAGTTTATCTTGTAAATTACAGAGGGTATGGTGGCAGTAGTGGTGAGCCAACGGAAAAAGGCATCTACACTGATGCTATTGCTATCTTTGATCAAATCAGAGCTAAACATAGAGATATTTCTGTACTTGGACGAAGTTTGGGGAGTGGTGTGGCTACCTATATGGCAACTAAAAGAAAGTTCGATAAATTGGTATTGATCACGCCGTATGATAGTGCACAGAATATAGTGCAAGAGAGGTTTCCTATGTATCCGATGTCCATACTGCTCAAGGATAAATACGATTCAGTCAGTAGAGTTAAAGATATTGAAGCAAAAACATTAATCCTGATCGCTGGGGATGATAATGTGATCCCAATGAAACATACCAAACAACTTATAGAAGCATTTCCAGCCTCAAAAGTAGAGGTGAAGATCATTGAAGGTGTTGGGCATAATACTATATTACTTGATGATCGTTATTATCATGTTTTGCAGAAGTTTATGCAAGCTCATTATTCCCATACCAAGTAAATGACTGATATAAGAGGGTATTTATAAGGGAAAACAAGCAGACAATTACGTTGATGGGTGTAAAATAGGAATTAATAAAGAAATAAACATAAATGGGGAAAGAATGAAAAAAGTTCAATGTGATGTATTGGTTATCGGCGGTGGACCGGCTGGTGGTATAACGGCAATTACTGCCAAGGGGCACAATCCGGGAAAAGAGATCCTTCTTATCCGTGAAGATAAAGAGCAGCTTGTACCTTGTGCCATACCCTATGTGTTTGGAGATATTCTTGGAAGTACCGAAAAAAATGTTGCTTCCTGTGCACCGGTGGAAAACACAGGTGTCACGACGATGGTCGGTGTTGTTGATGAGGTGAATATTGAGAATAAAAAAGCCTATACAAAAGATACTCAGATCAGTTTTGATAAATTGGTGTTTGCTACCGGCTCGATACCCTTTGTCCATCCTATGATGAGTGGAGCGACTAATCTTGAAGGCGTCTTTACAGTACCCAAAAGCAAAGTAAAGATCGACCAGCTTAAAGCTTATGTCGATACGAAACAACGAATTACTATTGTCGGCTCCGGGTTTATCGGGGTTGAAATTGGTCTAGAGTTTGCCAAATCGGGAAAAGAAGTAACGATCATCGATGGTGCAGAGCATATACTCAATACCGCATTTGACGTAGAATTGGCAAGCCAGGCGGAAGAGCTGGCAAAAAAAGTCGGTATTACACTTGAACTCGGGAATTTTGTCGATTCTATTGAAGAAGAGAATGGTATCGTAACGGGGGTGAGGCTCTGTGGAGGCAAAGTGGTCAAAAGTGAAGTGGTTATCCTGGCAACAGGGTACAAACCTGACACAGATCTGGCAAAAAAAGCAGGATTGAAACTTGCACGATACGGTGGTATATGGGTTGATGAGTATATGCGTACCCGAAATCATGATATCTTTGCAGTTGGAGACTGTGCGGCAAGGCGTGATTTCATTACCCGTGAACCTTCTAAAGTGATGCTCGCATCCACATCGGTTGCTGAAGCACGAGCAGCAGGTAGTTCGCTCTACAAACTTAAATATATCAAAGGCTTTAATGGCACGATAGCCATTTTTTCAACAGTGATTATGCAGAGAGCCTTTGCATCCGCAGGTGTAACGGAAGTACAGGCCAAGATGCAGAACTTCGATATTGTTACAGGAACATTTGAAGGGATGAACCGCCATCCGGCCACGATCCCTGATGCTGTAAAACAATCTGTAAAACTCATCGCTATGAATCACAGTGGAAGGATTATCGGAGGTCAGATCGTTGGTGGACCGGAAGTGGGAGAGCTGAT
>NATJ01000117.1 GCA_002085305.1 Epsilonproteobacteria bacterium 4484_65
AAATCACTCTTCTTGGCAAATATGTCACATGAAATTCGTACTCCACTCAACGGTATTGTTGGCTTTACTGAAATACTAAGAAGTACAGATCTTGACTCAGAACAAAAAGAGTTCCTTTCCATCATTGATAAAAGTTCAGAAAACCTTCTAAGTATTATCAATAACATTCTTGACCTTTCAAAGATCGAGAGTAATAAAATTGAAATTGAAAATATAGTATTTGATGCAGCTGAAGAGTTCGAGAGTGCTATTGAAACGTATGCTGTTAATGCAGCTGAGAAAAATATTGATCTTAACTTTTATATGGATCCAACTATCAGTAATAAACTTAAAGGTGATCCAACAAAGATCAAAGAGATCATCATTAATCTTCTTAGTAATGCCATTAAATTCACTAGTTATGGCGGAACCATTAATCTTGATATTCAAAAAGTACAAGCTGGAGATACTCCGTATCCTAGAATCAAATTTTCTGTTCAAGACAATGGTATCGGTATGACAAAAGACCAACAATCACGTATTTTTGATGCATTTTCTCAAGCAGATGTTTCTGTTACCAGAAAATACGGTGGTACAGGCCTTGGACTGACCATTTCCAGTCAATTTGTTGAACTTATGGGTGGCCAGCTTGAACTTGAAAGTGCAAAAGATCATGGTACAACATTCTATTTTGACATACCACTTGAAGAAGTAACATCACCAGAAACAAACTATACACAGGCATTCACTGATATGACTATCGGTAAATATGAACAAGAGATCCCAACAAAACTGGACAACAACTTAGAAACATACTTTGAATACTTTGGTCCTACAGTAAAACATTTTGAATCTGTAGGTGAACTCAAAGAGTTAAATGATGATAATGTATGTAAGAGTTATTGGATCGATATAGATAAGGCAAAACAAAACATTTTAGATGCGATCGTCAATATTGACAAATCTAAACTTATCGTAATGGCTAATGTAACCAGTCGTAATAAGATCGAAGAGATGGGTATTGATCAGAATAACGTCATTTTCAAACCTGTTACCCTTACGAAACTTAAAAATATACTAAGTAAAAGTGCAAGTACAGTACCTCAGCTTATTGATGAAGCTCTACCGGTTCATGCAACAAAATTTGATGCTAAAGTCTTAGTTACTGAAGACAACATCATTAACCAAAAACTCATCAAACGTATTTTAGAAGAACATGGTATGACCGTTGACTTGGCCAATAATGGTCTTGAATGTTTTGAAAAACGAAGAAACAAAGAGTATGATCTTCTTTTTATGGATATTCAAATGCCGGTAATGGATGGGATAGAAGCAACACATGAAATACTTGACTATGAAGAAGATGAAGAGTTACCACATATTCCTATCGTTGCCTTGACAGCAAATGCACTTAAAGGAGACAGGGAAAGATTCCTGGGTGAGGGAATGGATGAGTATATCACCAAGCCGATTGAAACCAGTGAATTGCTTTATGTCTTAAATAAGTTTTTGTCGGATAAAGCAAAAATAGTATCTGTTAAAGAAAAGAGCAAAGTCTCTGAAGAAAGTAAAGATATTCCAAAAGAAGCTGCACCTGAAGTTCATATAGTAAAAGATGAACCAATTCTCTTAGATGAACTTGTGATGGATACATCTACAGAGAAAAAAATATTGATCGCTAAAAAGTTTCTTTTAGAAAGCAGAGTCTTAACTAAAGTCATTAAGAATTTAGGGTACGACTATAAAACATTAGATAATGTAGATTTACTTGAAAGCGAACTTTTATCAGGTGAATATGACATACTCTTCAGTGATGCAGGGCTCATTACAGAAGATATCAGTCAGTCCAATGACAACCTAGCTATAATCACTTCTGGAAGTTCAAAAGAAGAGATTGAAGATCTTATTAAAAAACATAGAGGATAAAATAAATGGCATTAAAAGTATTGATCGTTGATGATGATTTCATCAACCGAAAGTTATTACACACTCTTTTAAAAAAGAATTCCAGTGTGACAGATATGGTAGAAGCAGAAAATGGTTCAGACGCACTGGATAAATTAAAAAAAGATCCTGATATCAATCTTATTTTATTAGACATTATGATGCCGATCGTTGATGGCATAGAATTTCTAAAGATCTTTAGATCAGATATGGAAAATGGTCATATTCCTGTGATCGTACTCTCAACAGATGACACAAGAAAAACGGAAGTATTTGACAATGGTGCAAATGATTTCTTAAGAAAGCCTGTCAAAGAAGAGATGCTCTCTGCTAAAATTGCACAGTGGTCTCAAACATAGACCATAATACTAAAATTTCTAGTTCCCGAATACAGTTTGGGAACTAGAAATTCTTCTTATTTATTTTATAAACACCTCTTTTAAAACTTCATCTACAGTTGAAACTCCGATTATTCTAATATTATTTTTTACTTCATTTGGTATATCATCTAAATCCCGTTCAACATTTTTCATAGGAATAAGCGCTTTAGATACACCTGCTTTATAGGCAGCGATAAGTTTCTCTTTCAATCCACCGATAGGAAGCACTTTTCCTGTCAATGTTACTTCACCTGTCATAGCTACTTTATTGTCTATTTTTTTAGCACTCAAAATAGACGCTATAGCACTTACCATGGCAATCCCTGCACTTGGCCCATCTTTTGGTGTTGCACCCTCAGGAACATGAATATGCAGATCATAACGCTTATAGACTTCACTTGGGTCTATGGTTATACGATCTTCCCTCTCTTTTAAAGTATGTGGTATGGTTGAAGGGGAGATGGCTAACTTTTTTTCATCTATCAGTATCTTTACGACAGAGTGTGCGATACGCACAGACTCTTTCATCACATCACCAAGGCTCCCCGTCAGTTGCAACGTACCCTTCCCTTTAATTTTTATGGCTTCTATTGTGAGCACATCTCCACCCACCGCTGTCCATGCAAGCCCGGAGACAACCCCTACCTGCGGCTTGGTATCAACTAAAGAAATTTCAAATACTTTTTTATCTGTAAATTTTTCCAAATTCTTTTTAGTGATACTTATTTTATCTTTTGTTCTGTTTTCTAAAAGTTTTCTGGCACTTTTTCTCATAAGCGAAGCAATTCTGCGACGTAGATTTCTCACACCTGCTTCTCTGGTGTATTCATCTATCAATATTTTTAACGCTTTATCGCTAATAGAAAACTCTCTGCGTTTCAAAGCATGTTTTTTAAGCTCCTGAGGGATAAGATAACGTTTGGCTATTTCAAACTTCTCTTTAGGGGTATAGGAGTTCAGTCCTATAAACTCCATCCTGTCACGCAGTGGCGCCGGTATGCGCCCCACATCATTTGCTGTAGCAATAAAAATGGCTTTACTGAGATCAATATTAAAATTCAGATAATAATCACGATACTTGCTGTTTTGTTCAGGGTCAAGTATCTCCAGCAGTGCCGCAGTCGGGTCACCTCTCATACTGCGCCCTACTTTGTCTATCTCATCGAGCACAATGACAGGATCCATACTTTTGGCTTCTATAAGCCCCTCTCCAAATAACTTTGCACAACATGTGCTTCACCACTCTCCGGATGCATACGTGCAAAACGGTCTAACTGCTTGCTTATCTCTTTAAATGCATCTTCCTGCATATGTGGCTTAAGTGCTTCTACCTTTTCTCTAAAAGTAGCGATTTCCTCTTCACGCTGCGTATCCATGCCCAACTCTTGCTGTATCTCTTTAAGCTGCTCTTTTAAGAAATACTCTTTGTTGGTCTGTTCTATTTTGGTATGTACTTTTGTACGTATCTCTCTTTGTACTTTGGCTGACTCTATCTCTGAAGTAACAACATCCACAAGCCCAAGCAATCTTTTTTCGATATTTGGTTCTACGTAAAGGGCATATGCGACCTCTTTATCCAGTTTCAACATCGAAGAAACAAGGTCTGCGATACGATGGGGCTCATCATTTTCCTCTATAGTACGCACAAGGTCTGCAGGAAAATTACTACTTAAAGAGGAGAGTGTTTTTATCTTGTCACGCAAGATCCCCATCAAAGCATCTACTTTGAGCTGATTATAGCTATCGAGTTTTACGATATCTATGGTAGCACGGTTAAACTCACCTTCTTGTGGGTTCAATATCTCTCCACGTGCAAGTCCCTGAAAAAGTATCTTTACTCTACCATCAGGGATGTGTACTTTTCGCATGATGGAACCAACCACCCCTACTTTATACATGGCATCAAAATCACGACTTCCTTCTTTGCCTGCCATAGAAGAGGTTACAAAAAGTAAAGAGTTGTTTTCCATCGCATCTGTAGCAGCATCTATATCTTTTTGATTGGTTAAAAAAATAGGGCTTATCATAAAAGGGTAGAGAAAAAGTTCATCTTCTACTACGATGGGTAATGTGTTCGGGAATGCGTCATAATCACTGAGTTGCATATAAATCCTTTAAATTAGAAATTAGAAATTAAAAGCCCAGGCTTTTAATCAAAGACCATTCCAATAATCCCTTGTTCAGGTGGTGTGATATCAGTCATTCCTACAACAGAACCACTGTTTTTTTCTCTATATATCTTTGCGCCTTCAGGCTTACCTGTCCTGTCGTAAAGCGCTGCTATATTTTCATTGAGCAAGTACTGGCTCATATGCAGTCTTATCAGTATGGTGTTCACAAGCGGTGCATAGGCTGAACCCGGGTATCTTAAGAGGTATTTATTTGCATTGCTTATACTATCCATAATAAGCTTTTGGTCTTTATAGACATCTTTTACCCCAAGAAATGACGCTTTGAGTTTCATAAAGTCTGTATATTCACGGCTTCCATGCTCACCATAACGTTTATTATATTCATCAAGATAGTAGTTTGCCAAAAGGTATTTTTCATCATTCATATGTGCATGTGCAAGCATCATAATAATACTCTTCTTTAAATTCATATCCTACCTCATTTGCATATAATAATTATTATCATAGCTCAAAGTATGTAAAAAGCGTATTAGGTTTAGAGATAATTTAAAAAAGTTCCAGGATTTTATACCAAAACAATCTTTATTTCTCCGCAACAGAATGAGCATATGATGCATAACTTTGAGCTAAAATTAGTGTAATCTGCAATAAACAATTATAGTTTTATATTAGCTATGGTATGCTTTAGTTAAGTATTACATAATGAAAAGCCAAACCTAGTGCAAACTAAGGACGGAAAGCCACGGGTCTCTTGCAGACAGCCGGGTTACCAAAACGTAAGTGATAGCACTTATGTCATCATTTTCATCAGATGTACATACACATTT
>NATJ01000022.1 GCA_002085305.1 Epsilonproteobacteria bacterium 4484_65
ACAATGTGTTCCCCTGTCATTCAATATCTCTTTTTTATATAAAGTTTTATAAAGTAGTGGTGCAGGTATGATAAGGTCAATATATTTAGTCTCTTGCTTGATAGGCAGATAGAGTTTATCTAAAACTTCCGGTTCAGCGACAAAGAGATGGAATTCTCTCTCTTCTCCCCCGTTTTCAACCTCAGATGAAGAGATAATATAGGCATTGGCCTGATCCAGACCTAGTTCTTCATATGCTTTTATTTCAAGAATATCTGCAATATCTTCTTGTGGAATACTGCGACTTAACTGTATCGTAGTACTAATCATGTCTTTATTGCTTACATATGAAGTAATAAAGTTTGAAGTGTTGTAGCTGAGTTTATTTAAAATTTGAAACGAGTCATTCTTAAATATATAGTTTTGATCAGTATAAGCATTAAGTGTAACTATATTTTTTATAGCCGACTTTGATTCTTTTGACGAACTTTTTTTCCAAAACATTCTAAACTTCCTTGTTTGTTAAACAATTATATATGTTATAATATTAAAACTATCTTACATAACATAATTTTTTTATAAAGTATTAAATATTTTTATCGTGAACGCACCTATGGAGGGTAAAATGGAGGTTTGGCAACCTGGCGATCTCAATCACTGAGACCCATGGCTTTCCGGCCTTGCTTCGCAACAAGTGTGGCACAACTATATATAAATAATTTTAAATGCTATACTATTTAACATTATATCGAGCTTACAATTTTATGATTAAATCAACACTAAAGCACTTTTTTAAATGATATATCCAAACTCCTCCAAACTTTCTCTATTTTTACTCCACCCCTTTTTGACAGAAACATGCAGATCTAAAAATATTTTTTTACCTGCAAAAAACTCCATTTGTTCACGTGCAAGTTTTCCTACACGTTTAATACCTACCCCTTTTTGTCCAACGATCATACCCTTTTGTGTCTCTTTTTCTACAACGATGGTTGCATACACTTTATCCAAGGTATCACTCTCCTCGATCTTTTCTATCGTTACATCACTTTCATACGGTATCTCATCACTTAAGTTCTCAAAAATAGACTCACGTATAAGTTCTTTATATATATCTCGTATATTCTCTGTGGTAAGGATCTCTGTATCATAAAGAAATGGTGAATATGGCAGATGTTTAGCTATCTCATCAAGCAGTTGCTTTTTCCCTACCTTTTTATTGACAGAGAAAGGAATGATCGCTTCAAAATACTCTTGATACTTTTGGTATTCTCCAAGTTTAGCCAGGATATCACCCTGCTTCACATGGTCTATCTTTGTCAATATCACGATATGCTTTACACCTTTTGCCTGTGCAAGTGCTAAAAACTTCTCATACTCTGTTAGTTTATCCGTGACCGGTGCTAAAAAAACAATAAGGTCACTGTCACCCATAGCTTTCAGTGCCTCATCCAACATAAACTTGTTAAGCAGTCTCTCTTTTTGATGAATACCGGGAGTATCTACAAAAATAATTTGTGCATTCTCATGCATCACAATGATATTCATACGCTTTCGTGTTGCTTGAGCTTTTTTTGACACCATGGCCAGTTTCTCACCTACAACATAGTTCAGCAATGTACTCTTTCCTGCATTAGGTCGCCCTACCACTGCTACAAATCCTGCTTTTGTTCCTACACTCTCATCAAACATTTCATTCCTTACAATATATATCTTGTGGTATCTTCATCTTCAACCACTTTGCTTATCTTCTCTTCTATAAGTGCTTTATCTATATTTATTCTCTCACCTGAATATTCATCTGCTAAGAAACTGATATCTTCCAATATTTTCTCCATTACTGTATGGAGACGTCTAGCACCAATGTCTTCCGTCTTTTCATTTGCAAGAAGTGAATAGTGAGCAATAGCATGTAATGCTTCTTCATCAAATATTAACTCAACTCCTTCAACATTCATCAAAGCTTGATACTGTTTGATGAGTGAGTTATTTGGTTCTGTCAATATACGATATAGTGTCTCTTCATCTAAACTGTCAAGTTCTACACGCAAAGGAAAACGACCCTGAAGTTCAGGCATAAGGTCACTAGGTTTACTTATGTGAAATGCACCTGCAGCAATAAAAAGGATATGGTCTGTTTTTACCTGACCTAGTTTTGTATTCACAGTAGATCCTTCTACGATAGGAAGCAAGTCTCTCTGCACACCTTCTTTACTTGGATCTTGCCTGCTTTGCGAGTTAGAAGATACGGCGATCTTATCTATCTCATCAAGAAAAACGATACCACCCTTTTCTACTTTTTCAAGTGCTAAAGCTTTGAGCTGTTCCTCATCAAGTAATACTTCACTCGCCTCTTGGGCTAAAATTTTCTTAGCATCTGCTACACTTACCTCTTTTTCAGGACCTTTTTTACCCATACCACCTAAAACTTTAATGATAGACTCTTGTACTTGTATCATCTGGGGAGGAAGTCCCTCTTCTGGCATCGTAGGATTGTTTGGCATCTCTACTTTGATCATAAGATGATCGAGCTCTCCTTTGACAAATTTCTCTTGCATGCGTGCAAACGATGCTTCATACTCCGCTTGTTTTTGTTCACTCGCACCGGCAGGAAGGGGAGGAAGAAGTTTTTCTATAATTTTATTTTCAATATAATTTTCTATCTTCTCTTGATTCTTTTCATTTTCACTTTTACGTACGATACCCATAGAAGCAGTTGCAAGATCACGGATCATAGATTCCACATCACGCCCGACAAATCCTACTTCTGTATACTTACTGGCTTCTACTTTGATGAAAGGCAAGTTCATCATGGTGGCAAGTCGTCTGGCAATCTCAGTCTTACCTACCCCTGTGCTACCTATCATAAGTATATTTTTAGGTACTACATCATGTTGCATCTCTGGGCTGAGCTGCATACGTCTATAACGATTTCTAAGTGCTACTGCAATGGTCTTTTTCGCATCATTTTGCCCAATGACATATTTGTCAAGGTAAGAGACTATCTCTTTTGGTGTTAAATTTTCCAAAGATGATTCCTTATAGTTCTAATATTTTAATATTTTTATTCGTATAGATACAAAGATCACCTGCCACCTCAAGCGATTCCTGTACCAGTTCTTTAGGATCAAGTGTAGTGTGTTTATCTAATGCACGTGCTGCAGAGATGGCATAATTACCGCCAGATCCGATCGCTGCTATCTTCCCGTCTTGCGGTTCAACCACATCACCGGTACCCGAAAGTATAAAGATATGCTCTCTATTCAGTACTATCATCATTGCTTCAAGCTGACGCAGATGTTTATCTTTTCTCCACATTTTAGAAAACCCGATAACTGACTTAAAAAGGTCTCCCTTTTTCTCAGCCAATATCCCTTCAAACATATCAAAAAGGTTGAACGCATCGGCTGTACTTCCGGCAAAACCTGCTAAGACTTTTCCCTCATGCAAAGTACGGATCTTCGTTGCGTTACTTTTAAGTACAGTATCACCAAAGGTTACTTGTCCGTCACCGCCGATAACAGCTTTGTCTTCACCTTTGTAGCCCAGTATCGTAGTAGCGTCAAACATGACTATACACCTACTACTTCTACTTTAAGTGCCGCATGGATACCATGACCAAGTTTTGCATCAACTTCATGTATACCTGTTGACTTCAATGCTTTTTTAAGGTTGATGTGTTTCTTATCTAACTCAATATTAAGTTGCTCTTCTATTGCTTTGGAGATATCAGCATTGCCTACGGAACCCTGTATACCTACAGGTGCTGTAGGTTTTTCTATCCTAATTGTTGCAGCTTCAAGTGTGATCTTCTCTGCTTCAAGTCTGGTTAATTCATCTTTAAGATTACGAGCCATCTCTTCCTGCTCAGCCTTCCAGTTCTCTACTACTTCAGGTGTAGCCAATTTTGCCAACCCTTTACCGATAAGAAAGTTTTGTCCATATCCATCTTTTACTTCTTTGATCTCACCTGCTTTTCCAAGTGTTTTTACATCTTTTATCAATAATACTTTCATTCTATGTCCTTGTTGGATTTATAATTGGTATTATTTTAACAAAACTTTACTAGACATCTGTTAAAATCAGCTACATGTTTCACCTGAAGTACACAATAAAATATAATAATTGCTTATTATATTATCAAGGTTGTCAATGAAGTATCTACTATTTTTGCTAAGTATTATACTATTTACCTTTCAAGGATGCAGTACTAAACAAGCTACACCCTACTTAGAAAATCCGCAAGTAAATGCTCCCAAAACAACTGCAGTATCTTCCCAAAACAGTATCAACAATGATCAAAAAACAGAAGAGGATATAGAAGATTTCGAAGCAGAATTTGAAGCAGAAGAAAGAAGTGATATAAGTGACCCTTTAAGCACTTATAATAGAACAATGACCTCTTTTAACGATAAAGTGATCATCTATGCATTAAATCCTGTATCTGAAGCCTATTCATATGTAGTGCCTCGACCTTTTCGTTTAGGTGTATCCAATTTTATTCATAATATAAATTTTCCTATTCGTCTGGTCAATAACCTCTTGCAACTAAAATTCCAAAACAGTTCTGATGAAATAGAAAGATTTATTATCAACACTACTGTAGGTTTAGGGGGACTTATGGATCCTGCAAAAAATCATATGAAAACACCGATACTACCACATAATGAAGATTTTGGTCAAACCTTGGGTCACTATGGCATAGGTTCCGGTTTCCATATTGTTTTACCATTCTTTGGGCCATCTAACGTAAGAGATACAATAGGAATCACCGTAGATGGATATCTCTCTCCTCTTGTCAATGTAAGAGGCTTGGAATACTATAAAATACCTGATAATCTTGGTCAATCTATTGCCATTGTTACTCTTCATTTTATCAACAAAAATTCTCTACATTTAGGAGAATATGAAAGCCTTAAAAAAGATGCCATAGATCTATATCCATTTTTAAGAGATATTTATGAACAAAAAAGAATTTCTGATATTGCAGAATAACTCATAATAAGAGGAAAAATATGTTAAAAAAAATACTATTGATACTGCTTCTATCTAGCATATCTAGCCATGCGATAAAAGAACAAAACATTCAAAAAGTGATGGATACAAAAGTAAGAAAAGTCTTACTTATATTAAAAGATAAAACCTTGTCACAAAAACAGAAAGAACAAAAAAGTATTCATGTTATCGATGATGTCTTTGACTACCGCATAATGGCAAGGATAAGCCTGGGAAAGAGATGGAAATCTCTTACAAAAAACGAAAAAACACAATTTATTCACGTCTTTGAAAAAAAAATAAAACATTCATATCTAGATAAACTAAGACTCTATAATAATCAAAAAGTGATTCTTAAAGATGTAAAAAAAATCAAACATAACCGAATCACTTTAGAAACTACAATTATAGGTCATGACGGAACTTATAAAGTTATCTATCTATTTTACAAGAAAAAGAATAAAAATCAATGGTTTATTTATGATGTCAATTTAGTAGGGGTAAGCATTATTCAGACCTATAGAAAACAGTTTTCTGAATTCTTGAAAACAAAATCATTTAAACAACTATTGAGAGAACTCTAAAGTTGTTCATGCCTGATCTTTGTCCCTTACATTAAAGGAAATAACATATGCTTTATACGCTTTATCAAAAAATTATATTGAAATATCCTTTAACTGTTTTAGCTCTACTTATCATCAGCATACTCTCTTTTGGTACTTTCGCTACAAAGTTAGAGATTGATGCTTCTGCGGAGACACTGCTGCTGGATGATGATAAAGACTTGGCATTTACAAGAACTGTAGCAAAACGATTTGAAACCAGCGATGTTCTTATTCTTGCCTATAAACCAAAACATGATCTGCTTTCAAAAGAGAGTATTGAAACCTTAACACATCTCAGTGATGATCTAGAAAAATTACCAGGTGTTGAATCTGTAGATTCACTTATCAATGTACCATTGTTTTTTTCACCTATAAGAGAAATGGATGACTTGATCAATGAAACAAGAACACTTAAAAGTGCTGATATCAATCAATCTCTGGTTAAACAAGAATTTTTAACCAGTCCTTTATATAAAGACAGACTTGTCAATAAAGATTTTACGATATCTTCTATCATCATTCATTTATATGAGAATCCAGAATATTTCACGCTTTTAGAAAAAAGAAATCTTTTACTCAACAAACAAAAAGTCTCTTCTCTTACAAAGGAAGAGAAACAGGCACTTCAAGATGTAAATAGTGCGTTTAAAAAATATAGAGACAACCAACGTATTCTTGACAATAACAACATCAAAGAGATTCGCTCTCTTATCTCAAAATATCAAGATGATGCTACATTTTTTTTAGGTGGTGTTCAAATGATCTCCAACGATATTGTTGGATTTGTTAAAAGTGATCTACGCATTTATGGAAGTGCTCTTATACTCCTGATTATTCTTGTTTTAGGTATTGTTTTCAAAAAACCAAGATGGATTGTGTTGCCTATCCTTATTTGTGCTCTGTCCGTCATCGCTATTACGAGTAGCTTAGGATTTTTCGGATGGGAAATTACTGTGATTTCTTCAAACTTCATTGCCTTGCAGCTTATTATTACAATTTCCATCGTTCTACACCTTATTGTAAGATATGAAGAACTTTTAACACTCTACCCACGTGCTTCATCCAAAAGACTTATATTACTCACCATACTTACAAAAGCGACACCTACTTTCTTTGCTATTCTCACTACTGTTGCAGGATTTTCCTCACTTCTCTATTCACATATACATCCCGTGATCAATCTAGGCTGGATGATGAGTGCAGGGATCACAATGTCACTTATCATTTCGTTTATTGTCTTCCCTACTGTACTTATGTTGCTTAAGAAAACACCTCCTATAAAGCAAAAAAAGTCTATTGCTTTTATACCTTCTCTGACTGCCAGAATTGTATTACATGATAAAAAAGCTATTTTTATCATCACCTTTCTTGCTATTGTATTTAGTGTGACAGGAGCTGGACAGCTCATTGTTGAAAATAGTTTCATTAACTACTTTAAAAAAGATACAGACATCTATAAGGGCATGAAAATTATAGACCAGGAGCTGGGAGGCACAACCCCCTTAGATGTAATACTCACCTTTTCAGATGAAAACATCACATTATCAGCTATCACTGCAACACAAGATGATGCAGATGAAGAAGCAGATTCATTTGAAGATGAGTTTAATGCAGTAGAAAATCAAGAGCAATACTGGTTTACAGATGAAAAGATCAAAATCATAAAGAAAGTTCATGACTATTTAACTCAGATAGAACAGATAGGAGAAGTGCAATCTTTTGCCACTCTTCTTGATACTGGAAAAATACTTAATGAGAACAAAGATTTAGACAGTATAGACCTCGCTCTGATCTATCAAAAGCTACCTCAAAAATATAGAGATATTATACTTTCGCCTTATGTCAATATTGAACATAACCAGCTAAGGTTTTCCACACGTATTGTAGATTCAAATGAAGCATTACGCAGGGATGCTTTGCTAAAAAAAATTACTGCTGATTTAAAACATATGATAGATCCCAATGTTGCGACTGTGCAGTTATCAAATCTCATGGTACTTTACAACAACATGTTGCAATCCTTGTTCCATTCTCAGATTACGATGCTCGGCCTTGTACTGCTCATCGTCTTCCTCGTGTTTCTTATACTTTTCAGGTCTCTAAAACTAACACTTATTGCTTTAATTGTCAATATTATTCCTATAGGTATGGTCTTTGGATTTATGGGATGGCTACACATTCCTCTTGACATTATGACTATCACTATTGCAGCCATAGCTATGGGTATAGGCATAGATGACACCATACACTATATTCACAGATTTAAAGTTGAATTTGCAAAAGATAATCGTTACTACTTTAGCATGCACAGAACAAACAACAGTATTGGAAATGCTATGTACTTCACTACACTTGTTATCATGATTGGTTTTTCTATCTTAACGCTGTCAAACCTGATTCCAACCATTTATTTTGGATTACTTACTATGTTAGTCATGGTCGCTGCTCTTATATCTGACCTCATACTTTTACCAAAACTTTTACTGTTGTTGAAGCCATTCAAAAAATATGCTACAATCAAAAAAATAAAATAACGGATAAATAACATATGTTTCAAGAATTTAAAATAAACAATTTAGACCAATTTCCACAAGAACTGGAAAAACTTTTAAACCAACAACGTGCACTAATTAACGATATAACACATAATAGTGATACAAGCTATGAAAAAGTACTCAAACCTCTTCAAGACCTTGATGAAGAGCTGGGACTTTTCTTTACACCGCTTTCTCATCTCAACTCTGTGATGAACTCTGAAGAGACACAAAAAGCCTATGAAGAATCTATTCCTTTGCTTTCCAAGTTCAGCTCAGAAATGGCACAAAATGAAGCACTATTTAAAAAAATAGAACAGATCAAAGCAACAGACGATGAAGCCAAAACTGTTGTAGAACATGAAATTAGAGATTTTGTACTCTCTGGGGTAAAACTATCTGAAGAGAAGAAAAAAAGAATGGAAGAGATATCGTTGAGCCTCTCTGAGCTCTCTAATCAGTTTTCTCAAAACCTTCTTGATGCTACCAATGCCTTTGAACTTATCATTGAAGACGAAAAAGATGTAGAGGGAATGCCTCAGTCTGATATCGATGCAGCCAAAGAAGAAGTAGAGGGTAAAACCGTTTATAAGTTTACTTTGCAGATTCCTTCTTACCTTGCCTATATGACTTACGGACCAAACCGTGAATACAGAAAAATACTCTCAAAAGCATACAGCACCAGAGCACCTGAAAATGCTGAAGTGATAGACCAGATCCTTGCACTCAAACAAGAGAAAGCAAAACTACTTGAGTTTGAGTCTTATGCACACTATGCGCTAGAAACAAGAGATGCAAGCAAAGAAGAAGAGGTTATCTCTTTTCTGGAAGCTTTGGCTAATGCTGCTTTGCCTCAAGCAAAAAATGAACTTGAAGAACTCAAAGCATATGCAAAAAGAGTGGATGGCATAGAAGATCTGGCAGGCTATGATCTAGGCTACTACTCTGAGAAACTCAAAAAAGAAAAATTTGACTTTGATGATACAATGACAAAACCCTACTTTGAACAAAGTAAAGTACTCGAAGGTCTTCTTGACATAGTCTCTGAACTCTTTGGAGTAACATTCAAACCTGCTGATGTTCCTACCTGGCACGCATGTGTGAAGCCGTTTGATATCTTTGAGGGAGATGAACTGAGTGGTCGCATCTACTTTGACCTTGAAGCTCGCAAAGAGAAACGCGGTGGTGCATGGATGAATGACTGGGAGACCCATTATGTAGACAGCAAAGGAGAGAAACACCTGGCTTCTGCATTCATCGTCTGTAACTTCTCTCCAACGACTAAAGAGAACCCTTCCCTCCTCAGACATGATGATGTAGTAACACTGTTTCATGAGATGGGGCATGCCATACACCATCTCTTTGGAAAATGTAAAGAGCGTTCAGTCTCCGGCATCAACGGTGTCGCATGGGATGTAGTTGAATTCCCTTCACAGTTTTTAGAGAACTTTGCCTATGAAGCAGCCATACTTAAACGTTTTGGTTTTCACCATGAAACGGGAGAACCTATTTCAGAGGAACTCATGGCAAAGATCAAAGAGACAAAAAACTACCAGGCAGCATTAGGCATCCTGCGACAAGTGGAGTTTTCACTCTTTGACTTTAAGCTCCATCAAAAACTTTACCAGGAAGAAGAAGTACAAAACCTTCTTGATGCTATACGTGAAAAAACTGC
>NATJ01000118.1 GCA_002085305.1 Epsilonproteobacteria bacterium 4484_65
TAATCCTTGATTTATTTTTTCTAATCATAGCAGGTTTTCTTTGGGTTTAAGTTAGATTATCCTATTATTCGTTATCTATATTTGGAGAAACTATGTCAACATTTCAACTTTTACTTCTTATTGTCGCCGGAGGGGTATTTTACCTCTTTTTTAAACAACTTTTTTCAGGGAATCATCCTAAAAGAGGTGTAGACTTTGAAGCTAAAGTAGCGGATGAGCAAATAGGGGGCATTAATCGTCCAGATAAAACATTCTCTACCCCAACAATGCAGCCAACACGTATGGAGCAGTTACTTGCTATGACAGATAAAGCAGTAGAGAAAGAAGACTATGAAGAAGCAAAAAAAGCTTTAGGTTCTGCACTTATTATCGATGGGAATAATACAGAAGTCTTACAAAAAATGGGTTATGTATGTATGAAGACAGAAGATTATAGTGAAGCAAAAGAGAGTTATGAAAAACTTTTATCACTAGATGAAAATGATGATATGGCACATGTCTCTTTAGCGAATGTCCTGCATAAACTTGGTGATGAAGCTGGAGCAGAAAAACACCATGAACGTGCTATCAAGTTAGATGAAGGGTATGCTCCTCACCACTTTAACTATGCAAATACACTGTATGACCTGGGACGTACAAAAGAAGCTTTGGTCGGGTATAAAAGAGCTTATGAGTTAGATGACTCTCTTGAAGAAGCAGAGAAAATGATCAAAAAATTATCGGAGTAGATGATGAGTAGTACATGTTTTTTGACCCAAGTTGCTACAGAAGAGATACTCTTGAGAGTGACGAATGTTTGTGGTGAGTGTTATGATGATATCGTTGAAGGTGATACTATCCATTATGATATGCAAACATATCGGTATCTTTGTCAATCTTGTCAAGAGAAGCTTTGTGAGCAGATGAATGATGAGTGTGAGATCGTTGGAGAGGAAGAGGGTGGACTCTTCTGCTAAAATAGTTCTTTTATTTCACTGCACCTTTGATTGAACGGCTTCGTTTCGTTCGGTCATGTACTTTTCGTACACTTTCTCTCTCCACTCACGCCGTTCAACCAAATCTACAGCAAACTAAAAGACTATTTTAAAAACCAAATTTCTTATTTGATAGTTAATTATTAACTATGTATTTTATTGCGTTAATGTAACTCAAATTATTTAGCTTTATATTTTTATATGCCACATCAAATGCTGTGCCGTGATCTACTGATGTTCTTAGTATGGGTAGGTTTAGTGATACATTTATGCCTTCGTCAAAATAGAGAGCTTTGAGTGGGGCTAGTCCCTGATCGTGATACATGGCTATGTAGTGGGTATAGTTTGCTCTGACTCTTGGGGTGAAGGCTATGTCTGGTACGAGAGGGTTACTGTATGCTTCGACAGGCTCAGAAACCGTACTTCGATCTTGATTATCCACCGTTCCCTGAGCTTGTCGAAGGGTAGAGTTTGCATTATCTATAGCTTTCTGAATAATGATTTCTTCATCTCCCAAAACCCCATTATCTCCTGCATGAGGGTTTAACCCTAAAACACCTACTTGTTTCGTAGGTTTAGCTGTATGGTAAAAATCTATAAGAAATCTTGTCAGATCTTTTTCATTGATGCTTTTAGCTACCTCTTTAAGAGGAATATGCTCTGTAAAAAGTGCTACATACATTTTAGAACATCCAAGCATCATAATAGCTTCAGCATCAAAAAAATCTCTAAGGGCATCGGTATGACCCTTGTACTTGACACCTGCCAATTCCCATGCTTTTTTGTGGATGGGTAGGGTACAGATGGCATCTACTTCTTTGTTTCGTGCCAGTTCGACTGCTTTTACAAATGAAGCATACGCATAAGCACCGCTTTCTTTATTTACTACACCTGCTTCTATGTCAAAGGTGGGGGCAATGTTTTCTATGGTTTGGAAATCATCTGGAATATTGAGTTGAAGTTTTTTTGCTGCTTGTTCAAGCATAGCTTTGTCTATGCAGTATATTGGTATTACATTTTTTGAAATAGTATTATGATTTTCTAAGGCAAGTTGGATACCAATGCCATTGAGGTCACCGATGGAGATAGCTACTTTTTTCATTATATCCCTTGTAGGGTGCGTTTGCCAACGCACCACATAATAAAAATTTATATAAAATAAACTTTCGCCGAAAGGCTTAAAGTATTTAAAGGTGCGTTGGCAAACGCACCCTACGATTATCTAATCATTTTTGCTTTCATATCAAGAATAGCCTGTTCAAGCCCAGTGTAAACAGAACGAGCAACAATGCTTTGTCCAATGTTCAATTCTTCTATAGTTTCTATCTCCACTATATCTTTTACATTTTGCATATTGAGTCCATGTCCGGCAGCTACACGTAAGCCATGTTCCATCGCCTCACAAGAGAGCAGACGAAGGTTACAAAGTTCGTCACCTAACATCTGTTTAAGGATCTTACGTGAGAGTTCAAGCTCTGCTATACTGTGATGCGTCTTGGCAAGATTCGTATAAAGCATGGCATAAATATTTGCATACTTTCCTGTATGAAACTCTATCCACTCCACACCGAAAGCTTCAGAGGCTTTAACTGCATCAAGAGTAGGGTCTATGAAAAGTGAGACTTCTATCTCTTCTTTTTGAAGTCGCATCATGCATATGTCGTCTGTCTTCACGCAGATGAATGGTGATCTGGTCAGCTCCTGCACGTTTGCAGATACTCAGTGCATCCAATGGATCAGGGTCGGCTACTTTTCTTGCTTCTCTTAAAACTGCTATGTGGTCTATGTTTACGCCGAGTAACATTTATGAACTCCTCTGAGTGTTTATTGGTTTGATTATAACAAAAGATGTTTATACTCTTGGAAGTGGAGACTTCAGTCCCACCTAGAATTTGCATAAATATCTGTTTTATACCCACTTAAAGCAATCGCGTGTTATAAACAAGAAACTTTTATAATCAAATAAACTTTGAGTGGGACTGAAGTCCCCCACTTCCGTGTTAACTATGAGGAATAAACTATGCCAAATAAGAAATCACTGCCTGTAATGAAATATGCCGATATCAAAGAAAAAATAGGCAACGGTAAACCCACCATCTTAGCCTTCGGTATGACACACTGCTACAGCTGTATAGCCATGTCTAAAGTATTTTCTCAAGTGCTAGAAGAACACCCAGACTTTCAGATCTATTCTATAGACGGTCAAAAAGAACGTTTGGTAAGTCGTGATATCTACAAACTAAAAGAGATGCCTGTACAGATATTTTTTAATGATTCAGGAGAGGAAGTATTTCGTCATACCGGGGCATATAAAAAGGCTGTGGTTGATATTATTTTGAAGAAGTATGGGTTTGAGTAGGTCTTAACCAACATTATGGTAAAATCGCGAAATTATATAGAACTAAAGGCTTAGAAAATGGCAAAAAGAAAGATTAAAAAAGCAGTTTTAGCTTATTCTGGTGGACTGGATACAAGTATCATCCTTAAGTGGCTTCAAGATGAGTATGAGTGTGAAGTAGTCACTTTTACAGCTGACCTTGGTCAGGGTGAAGAGGTGGAGCCTGCACGTCAGAAAGCACTTGATATGGGTATCAAACCTGAGAATGTTTTTATCTTGGATCTTAGAGAAGAGTTTGTAAAAGACTTTGTTTTCCCTATGTTCAGAGCCAATGCCATCTATGAAGGTGAGTATTTGTTAGGTACGTCTATCGCTAGACCGCTTATCTCTAAAAAGCAGATAGAGATTGCACATAAAACGGGTGCAGATGCTGTTTCTCACGGTGCGACCGGTAAAGGGAATGACCAGGTACGTTTTGAGCTTGGTTATCTTGCGCTTGACCCAGACATCGCAGTTATTGCTCCGTGGAGAGAGTGGGATTTGAACTCACGTACCAAGTTACTGAAATATGCTGAAGAGCATGGCATAGACATTGATGGAAAAGGTCAGGCAAAACCGTACTCTATGGATGCGAACTTACTTCATATCTCTTATGAAGGTGAGCACTTGGAAAACCCTTATGCAGAGCCTGAAGATGATATGTGGTTATGGTCTGTAAGTCCGGAAAATGCTCCAGATGAAGCTGAATATATCACTATAAGCTATAAAAATGGTGACCCTGTAGCTATCAACCGTGAAGAGATGAGTCCGGCGACTATCCTTGAAACATTAAATAAATATGGTAACAAACATGGTATCGGTCGTATCGATATCGTAGAGAACCGTTATGTAGGTATGAAAGCACGTGGTTGTTATGAAACACCGGGTGGAACTATCATGCTTAAAGCACACAGAGCCATCGAGTCTATCACTCTCGATAGAGAAGAAGCACACATGAAAGATGAGCTTATGCCTAAGTATGCAAAACTCATCTATAACGGTTTCTGGTGGTCAGCTGAGCGTAAGATGCTGCAAGCTGCTATAGATACAACACAGGAGCATGTACAGGGTGATGTAAAGTTGAAGCTTTATAAAGGGAATGTAACTGTTGTTGGTAGAAGATCAGATCTTTCTCTTTACTCTGAAGAGCACTCAACATTTGAAGCAGATGATGTATATGATCAAAAAGATGCAGAAGGGTTCATCAGACTTAATGCACTTAGATTTATCATTGAGGGTAAAAAACAGCCTGAGCGTATCAAGTCTCTAATCGGTAGTTATGATGAGGTGGAAGTATGTCGCATCGAGACTGGTTCTGTGACTATCTGTGAGCGTATTAAACGTTTCTTCGGGTTTGGAAATAAAGACAAAGATAACAAATAATTTTTAAATCTCTTTCCTTGTGACCACGGACATCGTAGTAACGAGGAAAAACTATTCCGGGTTCAATATCTCCTCCATCTCCTTCAATACCCTTGAAGGAGAGAATTTCAACAATTTCTCTCTATATAAGAAATGTGGTATAAACTCTAAAAGAATATAGAGCATCCCCATCATCGGATAAAAAGCATAATATTCATTTTTAAATGTTTTAAACGTATAGCGTGCGATAAACCACTCTTTTGCACTTTTGACATGATTGTAAAAAAGAAGTACTTCCATTGCGAAGATAGAACCCCAGAAAAAGTAAGTCATACCTGTAACAAGTAAAGCACCTTCTACACCATACATCCCCATCACTGCCGCAAGAAACACTGAAAGATAAAGAGAAAAAGAAGAGAAGCCAATGGCAGCAAAGATCACTAAGATAGAAAAGATAAAGAGCAGGGCACCAAAAAGAAAAAAGAGTTCAAGGTAGGTTTTTTGTTCTTGAAAGGTAGGGCTGAAGAAAGCACCTACTAATATAACGATGAAGATAGCGATGACAGTTAGTGCTAGAGTACGGTATTCTCTCATCTTTTCTCCTTGATAATTAACCTATTTCATAAAGCTCTATAAGACTCTTTACATCTGCTTTGCGTCCAAGCCACTCTTGGTAGAGATCGCTCATCTCTTTGGCTCCACCATGTGCCAGTATACACTCTTTATACCCTTTTGCACTCTTTGTGTCAAATCCTGAATCATCATCAAGACAAGAGAAAAAAGCATC
>NATJ01000023.1 GCA_002085305.1 Epsilonproteobacteria bacterium 4484_65
GGTGTGTAATGGCAGTTTGGGCAGTAGGGGATATTCAAGGATGTTACAGCTCCTTTAGAGAATTGCTCAGGAAGATATCATTTGATCCAAGTAAAGACAAACTCTGGTTAGCTGGAGACTTAGTTAACAGAGGTGAAGGCTCACTTGAAACACTTGAATATCTATACAGTATAAGAGAAAGTGTAGAGATTGTGCTTGGTAACCATGATATTACACTGATAGCAGCCTATTATGGTATCAAAAAATCCAATCCTACCATTGACCCCATACTTAACTCACCTCATGCTGAAAAGCTCATAGATTGGCTTAGAGAACAAAAGTTTCTACACGTAGATTATCAACTGGGCTATTGTATGGCTCATGCAGGTATTTCTCCAGAGTTTGATCTGGGTATGGCGATCCGTTATGCGAAGAGAGTAGAGGAAAAACTGCAAGGTAACCATGCAGAAGTATGGCTTGAAAAGATGTTTAAAAGTGGTATAGACCGGTTTAACAGAGAGTCAAGTAAAATAGATATAGATCGTTACATTGTCAGTGCTTTTACCCGTATGCGTTTTTGTTACAAAGATCATAGACTGGACTTTGATCAAAAAGGTGCACCTACGGTAGCACTTAAAGCAAAAGGCTTAAAGCCCTGGTTTGAGTGTGACAGCAGAAAAGAGATTCATATGAAAATCATCTTTGGACACTGGTCAACATTAGGATTGTATGAAGATGAACATGTTTTGGGGTTAGATACGGGGTGTTTATGGGGAGGACAACTTACTTCTGCGAGAATAGATAGAGATGAAGTTGAGGTTGTTTCTGTGGAGTGTGAAAAGAAAGATGAAAGTGAAGTAAAAAATCCTACTTCACCAGATGCCCCACAAACTTAGACATATTATCCAGTATTTTCCCACCTTTTCTAAATCCAAGTCCACACGCTTCATAGGCATAAAAGACACCCGCCTGATAGCTTAGACCTTGTGTATCTGTTGCAAGTTCTGTATAGGCTTGATAAACCATTTTATGATTTTCATAGTCGCCTTCTATACTTTCAATAGTATTGGCATCTTTATCTAAAATACTCACATTTCCGCCTTCTCTTCCAAAGATAGGTTTTTTAACTTGTTTTTGATTATCTAAAGGCTCAAAAGCAGCTTCAAGGAGGAGAGGATGATTAGGATATAAATCCCACAATATTTTAAGTAAACCTTTACTTTGGAAGAGCAGGGTGTAGGCTGGGTTGAAGATGATGGCTTTTTGGTTCTTGATGATGTTTGTGAGAAGCATCGCTAAATCTGACTCTTCCAAAGCTATATCTTCCCAAGGGATGAGTTTAAACCAGAGTTCGTAACTTTTATCATTATACACAATGCCATCTTCATCAGAAAACTCTATATCATCTATGTATGCAAATTCAGTTTCAAAGCCAGCTTCAGTAGCAATGTGTTGCAAAAGTTTGACGGTATTCTCTTCTTCGGAGTTTCCTTTGATAGAAGTAAACAGGAAAGACCAGCCATCATAACGTTCTTCAAAAGTGCTGACATCTTCATCAAGTGTTACAAGTCTTTTGAAGTTGTCAACGAGTGCCTCATAGAGTGCATTGAATTGACTCTCTTCTTCAAGGTTATTTTTTTTGAGTATCGCCCACTGGATGATGGCAGTCTCAAAAAGTGCTGTTGGCGTATCTGCATTGAACTCTAAAAGTTTGATAGGTTTTCCATCTAACCCACCGGCAAGATCAAAACGACCGTAAAGGTGCCAGTGTACATCACTTTCCCATGATTCTTTGATGACATCAACAAGATTAAAAGGGATACCTATCTCATGAAAAAGATCATTTTCTACCACATGCTCTGCCGCTTCGATATACATGTCATAGAGTTCATTGGCCGCTTCATAATATGCTTCTGCTTCCGCTTCAGAGATGACAACAAGCTCATCAGAGATATAAGATGTTTCATCACTGTCTGTATGCCAAACAAAGCCTAAGGTTTCAAGATAGTCAGTATCAAGTGCGGTGGTCTTATGTAAAGTTAACATTCGTTATCCACCATAGGAGCTACGGCTTCCAGATGAGCTTTTTTTACTACCAAAGAAACCACTTCTTTTAGAACTGCTGCTTTTTCTAGGCTTATTAAAACTTTTTTGACTTTTTGAATAGGTTGAAGGAGATTTGTAGCCTGCCTTACGGTTATTCTGGTAGTTTTGATTTCCAAAGAGCTTATTACCTATCCATGCACCAAGCATAGCACCTGCCATACTTGCCATAATCGTTTCACCCAGACCCATTCCTTGGCTTACTTGTGGATTTTCTTTAGTAAGGTTTGAAGTTCCATCATCTATCTTGGCAGCTTCTTCTTTAATAAGTGCATCCAGTTCAGGTTTAGTAAGTACTTTTTCTGTCCCATCCAGTTTTTTAAGTACAATACGTGTTTCATCTGCAGGAAATTCATCTTTGATCTTATATTTCCCAGGAGCAGACTCTTCAATGATGATAAAGGCACCTTTAGCTTGTGCTTGTTCCTGCTGTTGTTGGTCATTGCTTGTACACCCTGTTACACCAGTTGCCAGTAGGGCACCAAGTCCTGTAGCTGTAGCCATAGTTGAGAGTTTATTGAGGTATTTCATATCGTTATTCCTACTATAAAAATTTAAAGTATGATAGCAAAAAAGAGTAAAGAAGTAGTTTGAGTTTATGTATTTAAGTAATAGAGATAATAAAACAAAGAGAAGGAAGAGGTTCTCTTTGTTTAAAAGGATGAATTGGAGGAAAGTTTATTTAACTTTAGTCCATTTGCTTTCTAAGGAATGTCGGAACATCTAAAATATCTTCATGGTCACCATTATAGCCACCTACTACCATTTTGTTTGCAGATCTAATAGTATTGATACTGGTAGCACCTGTACCTAGAAGTGATTCTTGTTTTTTAATTGTTGGTTCAGCGACAGTATTCTTGTCTTCAAAACCAGTAGCAATGATCGTGATCTTTACTTCATCAATCTCCATGTTTTCGTTGGTAGTAGTACCAAAGATCACAGATGCATCTTCATCTGCACTCTCTTCAACGATACTCATTGCCTCACCGATCTCCATAATAGGATAATCAGGGTGAATGTCAAAGTGTACAAGTACACCCATCGCACCATCAATAGAGATATTGTCAAGCAGTGGAGACTCGATGGCAGCTTTTGCTGCGTCATATGCTGCATTGGTTCCTGTAGCATAACCTGCACCCATAAGAGCAAGTCCTCTGTGTCCCATAACTGTTTTCACATCGGCAAAGTCAAGGTTAATGTCATTTTCTCCATGAGAAAGGATCACCTTTGAGATACCACCTACAGCTTGAGCAAGAATATCATCTACCATTCTAAAACTCTCTTTTATACCAAGGTTTTTTTCAACGATAGAAAGAAGTTTTTCATTAGGAACAACGATGATAGAATCACTCTCTCTTTTAAGTTCTTCCAGACCCTCTTTTGCAAGTTTTGTTCTTTTTCTACCTTCAAACTTAAAAGGACTTGTTACGATAGAAACAGTCAATGCACCTATTTCTTTAGCTGCTTGTGCGATAATAGGTGCAGCACCTGTACCTGTACCACCACCAAGACCGGCAGAGATAAATACAATGTCAGAACCTTCAAGCATTGTTTTGATGTCTTCAAAACTTTCAAGCGCAGCTTCTCTACCTTTGTCCGGAACCATACCTGCCCCAAGACCTCTTGTTGCATTGATACCCAGTTGCATTTTGAATGGTGCAAGTGATGAATCCAATGCTTGTGAATCTGTATTGGCAACGATGAGGTCTATACTGTTGATCCCCTCACTTATCATATGGTTGATCATGTTACCACCACCACCACCGACACCAATTGCTTTTATCTTTGCGCCATTAGTATGACATTTTGTTTCGACTATGTCGATTTGAAACTCTTCCATTTTCTCCCCCTTTTTTATGATGTGTTTAAATACGTTCCCTATTTAAAAAAGTTGTTTTGCCCAGTTGGCTAACTTTTTTAATGGGTTACTGTTTTCACTCCCGATATCTGGTAGATCATCAAAAATGATCGATTCAGAATCTTCAGGTATACCTTTTTGTTTCTTTTCCAGATTTGGCTCTCTATTCTCTGCTACTTCTTTGATGGTATTTCCTAGTTTAATATCACCAAGATTATCTTCGTATCCGACTTTAGAGTGTAATAACTCTTGTTGGAAATTGATTTCGTACTGTGTATGTTCACCTGCTCTATAAAGCAGTAGACCTATGACTGTTGAAAAGGCAGGGTCTTTAAGTTCATCAAACAGTCCTCCAATCTTATCACCTGGTTTTCCAATACGTACAGGCATAGCAGGAAAAATAGATTGCGCCAATTCCCTGATACCTTTAAGTTTTGTCATCCCCCCGGTAAGGATGATACCAGCACCTATCTGCTCTTTGAGTGCAGATTTTTCAAGAGATTTTGCCAAAATCATCAATGCTTCTTCAACACGGGCGAAGATCACACTGTGGACTATCTCCAATGAAACATTATTACGATTCTCTTCGTCTCCTATAATAGGAAGTTCTATGATCTCATTACTGGTCTCTATGAGGTTACCATGACGTATTTTGACATTTTCTGCGATTTGCAGTGGTGTATGTAGTGCCATAGAGAGGTCATTGGTGATGTGGTTTGAACCCACACCCAGGAAGTCATTATATCTGATAGAGTTTCCTGTGTGTATGACAAGATTACTTGTCTGTCCACCCAGGTCGATGACCGCAACACCAAGTTCTTTTTCATCCTCATCCATGGTTGCGATAGCAGAAGCATATCCGCTAAGCACAATGCCATCTATCTCAACACCTGCAGAACGAACAGCTTTTTTAAGATTTAAAAGATTTGATTTTTGTGTCATGATGATATTTACATCTACTTCCATACGCGAGGCATTCATACCAAATGGATCTTCTATAAAGTCCTGGTCATCTACTCTAAAGTTATATGGTAATACATGTACTACTTCATATTCGTTTGGTACATTTGCATTATAGAGTGCTGTTTGCATGACACGATTGATCTCCTTAATAGAGATGTCTTTATGTGGTATGTTGACAACACCTGTAGAATTCAGACTTTTTGCATATGCGTTGGAGATAGAAACTGTAGCAGAAGTCATATTGCTTCCGGCGATACGTTTTGCATCGTTGATAGCTTTTTTAATAGCTTTAGATGCAAGTTCTATATTGGTAATGGCACCTTTTTTGATCCCTTGGGATTTAGCAATACCATGACCTTGTATTTGGACTTTGCCTTCTTCAATTTCAGCTATGATTGCACATATTTTAGTTGACCCGATATCTATAGCTAAAACTGTATCACTCAATTTGTAAGTCCTTCCATATACACTTCTGTAGGATATTTTTCATCTAACATTTTTATAAGGTTAGTTTCAAATGTTCTCTTTTTCATTTGATTGACATTTTCTTTTACAAAATCTGTCTTGTTGGCGTCCATCTCCAGAAGTTTTTGTTCCATAATATTGTAAACTACTACTTTATTTGATATGCTAATAATACCCGTTTCTTTTGAAGATGTAAAGAGTTTTTGTAAAAATTGTAAACTTTCTTGAGAATTTAGTGATTTTAGGTTGTCACTTTTCTCTAAAGTAATGAAATCTGAAACCGTCGCATTACTCTCATCAAGGTTTTTAAGTGTTGACTCAGCAAGTGTTAAAAGGGCTTCTTTTTTTGCTTGTACAGTATAGGCTTTTGTCACTTCTTCTTTAGCTTCTTCAAAACTCATTACCTTAGGTTCGTTGATGCTTTTGATCTTTACAGTAGCATATTTGTCTCCCACAACTTTAGGTTTAAGAATGTCGCCTATGCTCTTTTGACCGATCTCATCCCAAAGTGCTTTTGTTAGTTTAGGATCACCCACTGGAAGCGTAGTGTTCTCAGAACTTTCAATCTTACCTTTTTTAAATGCAATATAGCTTTTCTGAGCAACTTTTTTTGTTTTCTTAAGTTTTAAGTCTTGACTTGCTTTTTCTTTGGCCGCATCAAAAAGAAGTTGTTTGCCACTGGCATCTGTGTAGTTAAAAGTGTTTGCTTCATAAAAAGCCTTTAATTCTTCATCGGTGACCACTGTTTCATTTGTTGGCGTCCAGACAATAGAAAGTGTATATGCTTTTTTTGTCATATAGTTTTCTTTATGTAATTCCCAGTATGCTTTAACTTTAGCTTCATCTGCTGTGAAAGTGACATCTGAAGGTGTCAACACTTTGTAGGTAAGTTTGTCAGCTACATTCATCGCTGCAGAGACAGTCTCTTCTTCAAGTGGTAAGCTTTCAGTTTGAAGTAATGCGAGTGTTTTGTTTATGACAAGATCATCTCTCAGTGTTGCCTCAAAAACCTTTGCTTTGAGTCTTTGGCTTCTAAGATAAGCATTATAGATCTCTTTATTGAACACACCGTCTTTTTGGAAGCCTTTGATCTCTTCAAGCATCTTTGCCACTTCTTCATCTGAAACAATGATACCAACATCTTGAGCAAAATTAAGTATTTTTGCTTGTGTTGCCAGTGTCGCAAATGCTTGTTTGATCAGTCCCATCTCTTTTGCTTTTTTGTCATCAAGTTTACCTTGTAACATTTCATTATATTGATTGTATACATTGCTGTAAACCATATTGAGTTTAGATTGTGTAATTTCAATATTGCCTACTTTAGCAACATTACCTGCTTTGGAACCAAAACTATAGCTTCCCCATCCTACAAAACCTGCACCTATAAATGCGATGGTTGCTACCCAGATAGTCCATACGAGGTATTTATTGTGTTTTTGCATCCAACTAATCATGCTTCTCTTACCTTTAATCTAAAAATTTGTACAATATTTTACCTAAATAAACTTATCGTAGTAATTGTATTGGAGTATAAAAACAGAATGGTTGATAAAAACAGTAAAATGATGCAGCGTGACTTGGAAGTCATATGGCATCCCTGTACACAAATGAAAGATCATGAGACACTGCCACTTGTGCCTATTAAGTCAGGAAAAGGTGTTTATCTTTATGATTTTGAAGGCAATAGTTATATAGATGCGGTGAGCTCCTGGTGGGTTAATCTTTTTGGGCATTGTAATACAACAATAAACAACAAAGTCAAAGCACAACTTGATACACTTGAACACGTGCTCTTGGCAGGTTTTACACATGAACCGGCAGTAGAGTTGGCACATAAACTTGTCAATATCACACCTCAGGCGTTAGTAAAAGTATTTTATGTTGACAATGGGTCAAGTGCTGTAGAAGCGGCATTGAAGATGAGTTACCATTATCATCTTAATCGGGGAAAGCGTAAACCTTTGTTCCTCTCTTTGACAAACTCTTATCATGGTGAGACCATAGGGGCACTCTCTGTGGGAGATGTCGCACTTTATAAAGAGACTTATGAACCACTGCTTATAGCAAATATGCAAGTTCCTGTTCCTAAAGATCAGAGTGAAGCATCAGCAAGTGAGGCGGTGGCAGCTTTAGAAAAAGTATTGCAGGAAAAGGCTCATGAGATAGCGGCATTGATACTGGAACCTCTTATACAGGGAGCCGGAGGGATGCATATGTATCATCCCAGTTATCTAGTAGGGGCAAGAGAGTTGACAAAAATGTATGATGTACACCTCATAGCAGATGAGATCATGACCGGGTTTGGACGTACGGGTAAAATGTTTGCCTGTGAGCATGCAGATATCTCTCCGGACTTTATGACTCTGTCCAAAGGACTAACCGGTGGATACCTGCCACTTTCTGTAGTGATGACAACAGATGAAGTTTACAATGCCTTTTACTGTGACTATAATGAACATAAAGCTTTTTTACATTCTCATAGTTATACAGGAAATCCTTTGGCTTGTTCTGCTGCTTTGGCCACTTTAGAGATATTTGAACAAAATGATATACTGGGTGAGAATGAAAAGAAACGTGTTTACATTAAAGAGAAGTTGGAAAAGTTCACAGACCTTTCCAATGTAAAAGAGATAAGACAGCAAGGTATGGTCAGTGCTGTAGAGCTCAAAGGGTATGATCCGCAAGAGCGTATAGGTTTACGTATCTATGAATATGCTTTAAATCAGGGGGTTTTACTTCGACCACTTGGGCATGTTATTTACTTTATGCCTCCATATACTATCACCTATGAAGAGATAGATAAGATGACAGAGGTTGCGTATGAAGGAATAAAAAAATTAGAAATTAGAAATTAGAAATAATAGAAGATACTGCAAGACAGTACTTTTATTTTTTAAAGGAAGAAAAGAAGCTACTGTTTTGTTTTCTAATACGTTCATAATGACTTATTGCTCTTTTTATACCTAACCCCATAGCTTCTTTGTAGAGTTCCTCTGCTTTTTTCTTATCTTTGTCGATACCGATACCATTTTCATAAAATTGTGCTAAGTCGCAGATTGCTTCGGGATAGTCATCGTCCATAGCTAAACGGTTGATAAGTGTAAAGGATTCAGGAAGGTTTTTTTGAAGTATTTTACCTGTGTAAAGTGCTCTGGCTAACATAAACTGTGCGAATTTGGATTTTGTTGCACCGGAAATAAGAAGTAACTGTGCTGCTTCTGCCAGGCTATTTTCTTTAGTCAATTTTGTAATATACTTGATCATCTCTTCTACTTCACCATTCGTATAACCATCATTACTTATTTGCAATAACCATGCATTGACTGAGGAAAAGTTTTCATCACTTTCCTGTATTGGTGGGTATTGAGTATGCATATTTTTAAATTTTTGATCTATATATGGGATGGCTCTGTATTGAGAAGGTATGTTTTCCTCAGATGGAATTGTGCTAGATTCTTTTTGAGTTGTTTCGTTATTATGCTCTTCAGAAGGGATGGTTGTTTCTTCTTCATATGCAACTTTTTCTTTTTGTACCTCTTGAATGACAGGTGGCTCTTCTATGTCAAAAAAAGTATCTTTAGGTATGAATGCTGTATTAATATGACTCTCTTTTGTATTTTCTGCTTCTTGTTCCGGCAGATCAAAAAAAGTATCTTTTGGTGTATGGCTGATATCAAGCTCTATATTACCAGCTAATATATCATCAGTTTCGATATTGAGCAGTGTATCAAAATCTATAGCCTCTTGTTCTTGTCTTGGAACATCTCCTGATGACAACGTACTAAAATCAAAAAATTCTTTCTTTTTTTCTTTTTCCTCCTCAGGTGTTGTCACAAGAAGGTCAAACTCTTCAATAATAGCTTTCTCTTTCTCCTTTATACTTTGTCTTGCTGCTTGGGAGGTTCTTTGGAGTATCTCTTCTGTAGGCATTTCTATATAGGTAGTAATAAGTGCTTGTGTCTGTGCATAGTTCTCTGCTTGAAGTCCTGTGATAATCTCTTGGATCTTTGCATCTGTTTTAAGGGCACTGAGTTTCAATATTTGAAGTTGTATAGTCTCTAT
>NATJ01000119.1 GCA_002085305.1 Epsilonproteobacteria bacterium 4484_65
GAAAAGAAACGTAACGAAATACTCCAAATGCTTATACTTGAACCTGAAGTTATTATCTTGGATGAAATAGACTCAGGGTTGGACATCGATGCACTTAGAGCCGTCTCAGAAGGTATTAACAAGATGAAAGACGGTAAACGTACTTTCTTGGTCATCACACACTACTCTCGCATACTTGACTACATAGAACCTGATTATATCCATGTACTTAAAGAGGGTAAAGTCATCAAAACAGCGGGTGTAGAGCTTGTAGCCAAACTTGAAGCTGATGGCTATGACGGCATCGTAGAGGAATAATCCATGAAAACTCCTATACGATTAGAAAACTTACGTGATGCCTCTTTGGAAACAATGGCAGAATATTTCAAAGTGGATGTTTCAAATGTTGTACTGAAAAGGTTGTATACACTGGGACTGCCCAATAAAAAGTCTGAGTCTTACCGTTATTTCCCTATGGAATCTCTACTCTCAACAGAGTATGAAACACTGGATTTTACACCGCTGGAAGTACACCAAAAAGAGAAAATTGAAATTCTTGATGGTCAAGTCATTAGCATACCGCCTTATGTGAGAGTATATTATACACATTATGATGACATAGACATGGAGCATTATGATCCTATGTACTATTTGGGACATTTACTCAACCCGCGTGTTATCATGATAGAGATAGACGGTGACAGATCCATAGAACTTATACACCGCTTCACAAAACCCAATGCACTCATACACTATAGACTTGTCATCAAAAACCAGGCTAACAGGCATACCACACTGTATGAAAGTTTTGAATCTACGAATGCCCAGGGCTCTTTGGTACTGCATGGCTATGACATGGTCGTAGCTCCAGACTCTACCTTGCGGGTGATAAAAAACCAAAACATCCAAAATGATGCCTATACCTGTGTGAGTTCTCACCACTACAAGGTAAGCAGGCAAGCCAATCTTGTGCTGCAATCGTTTGACTTTGGTAATACGGCTGCCTTAGACCTGTTTAAAGTAGAGCTAGATACCTATGCAACTTTGGATGCAGGACATTTATTATACCTTTTAGGAAAGACACGAAGAGGTATTGTCTCTCAGATCGTGCATAAGGGTGAACACTCTAGCTCCAAACAAGAGGCTAAAAGTATTTTGGAAGATGATGCCAGAGGTATTTTTGATGCACTTATACGCGTAGAACACTCTGCCATACACTCTAAAACAGTGCAAAATTCCAAAGCTGTTTTACTGGGTGAGCATTGTTATATGATCTCCAAACCTCAACTGGAAATTTATATAGACGAACTTGAAGCTTCACATGGGGCAACTACGGGACAGCTGGATAGCAAACAACTATTTTACCTGCGTTCACGAGGTATCTCTGAGAAAGAAGCAAAAAAAATGCTCATCATTGCTTTCGCCAATACGCTTATAGACCATATCAAAGATGCACGTTACCAGGAAAAGGTACAAAAAAGTTTTGAAGAAACATTTTACAGTCACACAAAGGAGAGCACATGACCATGGATGAAACCATAGTGCAGTACAAAGAAGATTTTGACCTCTTCCCTACTGCCAATGACAAGATAGAATACATTTTCGACTTAGGTAAAAAACATACTACGCTTCCTGATGAAGAAAAAAATGATGCTACCTTCGTTCAAGGCTGTGCCTCTGCTGCATGGCTTGTGGGTGAATGTGTTGAAGGCAAACTGCTCTTACGCGGAGAAGGTACTTCAGAGATGGCAAAAGGTATGTTAACCCTTTTACTGGATATCTTTGGAAACCGTACTGCAGATGAGATACTGGCCTTTGATCCGGTCAAACTACATGACATGGGAATAGTAGAACTCCTTTCCCCTGTTCGTCAACAGAGCTTGGAAGCCTTTTTAAAAATGGTGTATAGCTATGCACAAAGATGCAAAGAACAATCTATAGAAGGAAAATAAAATGGATATCAACAATATAAAAATAGACGATGTTCCTACCACAACAGAAGAACTCAAAGCCTATGATGAAAAGTTCCCAAAAACTACTCAGGCGAGCATAGATGAAAAGATGGCAGCTCAAAAGAAAGCCTTTATGGATAAACAGCCTTCAGACAGAGAAATGGAGGAGAAAATCGTAGAGCACCTCAAACTTATCTATGATCCAGAGCTTCCGGTAAATATCTATGATCTTGGACTCATTTATGAAGTAAAGTGCTGGACCAATGATGTGTCCATGCTAAAGATGTGTAAGATCACCATGACACTCACCTCTGCTACATGTTCATTTTCAAATGTGATTGTAGACTTGGTAAAAAGTATCGTTAGCAGACAAAGTGGCCTAGAAAACATAGATGTAGATATTGTATTTGACCCACCTTGGAATCAAGAGAGTATGAGTGATGAGGCAAAACTTGCGATGGGTCTACTGTAAAAGCAGGTTTCCTTGCCGTCTCTCATAAGATCCTTATTACAGATCTCCCAAACATTTTTTTTCCATCTCGTCCGAAGGCATCGGTTCACAATAGTAATAGCCCTGTAGATTCTCACATCCAAACTCTACAAGAAAGTCTCTTTGAGCATCCGTCTCTACACCTTCTGCAATAAGTTCAAGGCCAAGACTCTTTGCAAGTGCAATAATTGCTTTTACAATAGCAATATCATCTTTATCATCAGGGATACCCTTCACAAAAGACTGGTCAATTTTGAGTTTATCAACAGGTAATCGTTTTAAATATGCCAATGAAGAGTATCCGGTACCAAAATCATCGATCACGATCTTGATACCCATCTGACTGATCAGCTCAAGCTTGCTAATGGCCTCTTCAGGGTTTATCACGTATCAAAGCTTCTACCCCTGTCAGTTTCCCGGAATTAGCATCTACTTGTGATTGATAATAAAGTATAAATTCCTCGTTTTTCAGAGCTTGACGCAGATTTGTCTCCATAACAACACGTTCCAATGCCAATGCAGTCATTTCAGAGGAGTAGAACTGAAAATTATTTCGTCCTTCCTCTTTTGCTTTATACATAGCGGCATCAGCATATTTGATCAGATTATTTGCATCTGTATCATCCTGAGGATAGAGACTGATACCAATACTGCAGGAGATGTAGAGTGTATGACCTTCAATATGAACGGGTTGTGTTAAGACCTCCAGGATCTTTTGGGCTAAGTGTGATACATCTTGTATCTCTTTCATATCTTCTATAATAATAGTGAATTCATCACCCCCTAGACGAGCAAGAGTGTCTTCTTTGCGAATTTTAGCTTTTAATCGCTCGGTTACTGCTACAAGCATTTTATCACCAACTTGATGACCTAAAGAGTCATTGATCTGTTTAAAATGGTCAAGGTCAATAAAAAAGAGTGCAATTTCTGTCTTATGCCGTTTTGCCTGCTCGATCCCATGTTCCAATCTATCATTGAAAAGAACACGATTAGGCAAACCTGTCAGAGCATCATGATGAGCCTGATCAAATAAAATATCTTTTTGCTTTTTTATCTCATAGGTTTTTGTTGCTATATCTGTTTCAAGCTGCTTAGTGTATTGTTCTTCTTTTGCATGCATTTTTTGGATCAATACATAGATAATAATTAAAAAAATGATAGAAAGTAAGATGGTACTAATAAGAGTTTCTATGAAATCAGAGTACATCGCAGCAAAAAAGTCACGCTCTTTGATCTTTATATTTAACAATCCCCGTATTTCACCAAGCTTATAATCATACGCATTTTCATACTTATCCCGGATACTTGGTATGGCGTCCTCACGTTTACCATGGCAGCGTAGACAGGATTGTTGGATAAACAGAGGTTTTGTATAATAATATACATCCTCTTTCTGTATAAACTTGTCTGTCTCTTCAGGATTTTTTTTAAAATACTGGATCATCTCCAGTTCAAAACCATTTGCCATATTGTCTGGATTTCTCGGACGGTCTGATACGGTACGTATAACTACATCACCTTGAACGCTTGATGAAAAACGATTACTAATTTCTGAAATGGTCTTGACAGGAAGCAAGTTGATCGTCTTCTCATCAACTTCGATATGATAAAGGAGGAAAAAATCTTGATAGGTTTGGCGAAAAGCAGAGATGAATTCTGAAAGGGATCGACTCTCATTTAGGACAATAAGTTTCTGGGTTTCTTGGATTCGATGGTATTCTTCATAGGTTTTATAGCCTATCGCTACAAAGAGTAAAAATGCAAATATCATGAAAAACTTCATATTTCGCATAATGATTTACCTTTCCACCACAATATATTTTACAAGTTATTATTATTTTACCATATTTTACTTACAATACTAATACATTAGTTATAGTTATAATTTTGTTTATAAATATACCTCCTAGCTATCCTTTTTAATATTCAAAGCAATGATCTGCAAACCTTCAAAGCAATGATCTGCAAAGGTTTTTTGCTTTGAATACGCAAAAAAGTATTGACTGATTTATCTATCGTAAATTGAAGTGTCTCCTTTTCCCCATCAGGACAAGCCGCTTTGTCAAGAAAATGGTCAAAATGATCTGAGAGTACTTCAACCCTAAAGTAAATATCATCTTTTATCTTAATCTCAACGTGATACTTACCCTCTTTTAGAAGCCCCAGAGGGATAAAATAGCCTTTAGCAGAAGGCAGAGCAAAGTGTGAAAGACTCTCTGGTTTCCACTCCCCACTATCCGGCATCCATAATTCACACTCTTTTTTCATATGGTTTAAGAGACTAAAGAAGTCTTCTGTATCACCTTTGGAAATATTTGTATCACCTGCATAGCGTCTTATATGGCTGTTTGCTGCTTTGCTTCCCGTATCAAAACTCAGTCTTCCGCTACATTCACCCTCATGACACTTCGCACAGAGTGTGTTAAAGATCACTGCTATTTTTGTACTGCTGTCTTCTACTTTTTGGGCTGAGGAAAGATGCAAAGGAAAAGTAGCAAAGAGCATCCATAACCATAAATATTTTGTCATTTTCATAATAGCACCTACCTTTTTTAGAAATGTACCTATTTTTTATTATAACTCTTTTTCTGAGAAAATATATCAGTGTTTCATATTTTATTCTTGGAAGTAATGCTTTAGCTTCACATTAATATTTGCCAAAGCTACACACAGACATACACTTCGATAAAGTATTGCTTCCAAAAGTATTCATAATAATCTTTTTTTAATAATATTGCCCCTCCCCTAGCTTTTTACAAATAATCCTGCTATAATTCCGAACTTTTCTGCAAGAGAGTATCAAACTCCTTATTTAGATACATGAGATGTATCTCCTTTTTTCCACGCATTGACGTGTGATAGTTTGGTATCAGTTGCATAAAACAGGGTTTAATATAACCGCTTGTAACTTTAGAACCGTTCTATCGCCAAGATTTTATCACCCCACTATATTACTATAAAGAAAAACATAAATATGAAATTTACTGATTTTAACCTCAAAGACACAATTCAAGCGGCTGTAACAGACGCAGGATTTACAGAACCTTCACCCGTACAAAGAGATGCTATACCTTTAGTACTGGAGGGTCACGATCTTATCGCACAAGCACAAACAGGTACAGGTAAAACTGCTGCATTTGGTCTTCCTATGATGAGTATGATGAAAGCTGACGGTTCAACATTTTTACATTCCTTCCAAAAGAGCGTCAAACATTGATGTTCTCAGCGACTATGCCAAATGCTATCCGTAAGCTTGCAGAGCAAATCCTGAAAACACCTAAAACCGTTTCCATTACTAAATCTGAAAAAACCAATACCAAAATTACACAACTTTACTATGTAGTACAAGAGAGAGAAAGAGATGATGCACTGGTAAGACTCATCGACTATAAAAACCCAGCTAAGTGTATTATTTTCTGTCGTATGAAAAAAGAAGTTGACAGACTCGTAGCACACATGACTGCTCAAGGTTTCAAAGTTTCCGGTCTTCACGGAGATATGGAGCAAAAGCAAAGAGAAGTAACCATCAGAGCATTTAAACAAGGTGGTATCGATATCTTCATCGCAACAGATGTTGCTGCACGTGGTCTTGATGTAAATGATGTAACTCATGTTTTCAACTACCACATCCCTTTTGACTCTGAATCTTATGTTCACCGTATCGGTCGTACAGGTC
>NATJ01000024.1 GCA_002085305.1 Epsilonproteobacteria bacterium 4484_65
CCTACTAGAGATGAACTTATTGGTATGCTCCTTAATGTTTGGAATGCACCGGTTCAAAACTTTACAATTGGTATGAATGCATTGGCTACTAAATTAGAAGAAGAAGCATAGAGTGGTGAGAGCCTCTAGGCTCTTTTAATTTAAAAATGCAATGGCATTTTATAACATATATTTAAGGAATTAATTATGGCAACAACTAAAGAAGATGTTCTTGAGTTTATCTCAAACATGTCAGTACTTGAGCTTTCTGAGCTTGTAAAAGAATTTGAAGAGAAATTTGGCGTATCTGACAGGTGCTGGCGATAAAAAAATTAATGCTATTAAAGTAGTAAGAGCAATTACTGGTCTTGGACTTAAAGAAGCAAAAGCTGCTGTTGAAGAGACTCCATCTGTACTTAAAGAAGGCGTATCTAAAGAAGAAGCAGAAGAGCTTAAAAAACAAATTGAAGAAGCTGGTGCTTCTTGTGAACTTAAATAATTCATTTTATTTAAGAGAGTTTAGGCTTGTTGCCTAAACTCAACTACATTAGGTTTATATAAAAGCTATTTGGAGACATTCTCATACCCTCCACAGATAGTTTCTTTGTGTATCTAATACATCAACAATTAACTAATACAACTAAACTAACCAACCAACCTAAGGATAACCATGTTAAATTCTTTGCATTCTGGTAACAGACTTCGTGTTGATTTTTCAAAAACACCAAGAGAAATTGAAATTCCAAACTTGCTCCAGCTTCAACAAAAAAGTTATGAAAACTTTTTAATGTTAGGTGAAAAAGACAGAAAAAACTCTACTTTAGAAAGAGTATTCAGATCTGCTTTCCCTATTCATGATCAACAAAACAGAGTGACATTAACGTATAAAAACTCTGAGATCGTTAAACCAAAATACACAGTTAGAGAGTGTATGGAAAGAGGATTAACATACTCAGTTTCACTCAAGATGAATATTGCACTTACTATCTGGAACAGAGATGAGAAGACAGGTGAGAAACTTGATCCAAAAGAGATCAAAGAGCAAGCTGTTTTTGTACGTGATATCCCTTTAATGACAGAGAGAACTTCTTTTGTTGTTAATGGTGTTGAGAGGGTTATTGTAAACCAACTTCACAGATCTCCAGGGGTTATCTTTAAAGAAGAAGAGGGAACAACAGTTGCTGCAAAACTTCTTTATTCAGCACAAATTATCCCGGATCGTGGTTCTTGGTTGTATTTTGAATATGATTCAAAAGATATTCTTTATGCACGTATTAACAAAAGAAGAAAAATCCCGGTTACTATTCTTTTTAGAGCACTGGATTACTCTAAAGATGATATTGTTAAACTATTCTATTCGACAAAAGAGATCAGTATTAAGGATAATAGATTCCTTGTAAAATTCGATGCTGAAGATTTTGGCGGTAGAGCAGATTATGATGTGAAAGATATGGATGGTAATACTGTTGTTAATGCAGGTAAAAGACTTACTAAGAAAAAAGCGCAAAAACTGATCGAAGAGGGACTTGAATGGGTTGAATATCCTCTTGAAGTACTTATGGAAAGACATTTGGCTTCTCCTGTTATTGATCAGGAGAGTGGGGAAGTACTGTATGATGTAGTCACTCCTTTAGATGAAACGAAGCTCAAAAAAATGATTGAACAGGGTATCGATACGATTGATATCATTAATGACCTTGCAGAAGGTGCAGATATGTCTATCATTAATGCATTTATTGCTGACAGTGAGAGTTTAAGACTCTTAAAGCAAACAGAAGAGATAGATGATGAAAATGTACTTTCAGCTATCCGTATCTATAAAGTGATGAGACCAGGTGAACCAGTAACACCTGAAGCAGCAAAATCATTTTTAAGACAACTTTTCTTTGATCCTGAAAGATATGATCTTACAAAAGTAGGTCGTATGAAGATGAACCATAAACTTGGATTAGATATTCCTGAGTATGCTACTGTACTTACGGCAGAAGATCTTATCAACACTGTAAAATACCTTATCAAAGTGAAGAATGGTCAAGGGCATATTGATGATAGAGATCACCTTGGAAATAGAAGAATTAGAGCTATTGGTGAATTACTTGGGAATGAGCTTCACAATGGTCTTGTGAAAATGCAAAAAGCGATCAGAGACAAAATGACGACAGTTTCCGGTGCATTGGATGAGTTGATGCCGCATGACTTGGTAAACTCTAAAATGATCACAAATACCATTTTGGAATTTTTCTCATCTGGTCAACTTTCACAGTTCATGGATCAAACCAACCCACTTTCGGAAGTGACACACAAAAGAAGACTTTCAGCACTTGGTGAAGGTGGTCTTGTTAAAGAGAGAGCCGGATTTGAAGTAAGGGATGTACACCCTACACACTATGGTCGTATTTGTCCTATTGAAACGCCGGAAGGTCAGAATATTGGTCTTATCAATACACTGGCTACATACTCAAAAGTAAATGAGCATGGGTTTATTGAAGCACCATATAAAGTGGTAAAAGATTGTCAGATTACTGATGAGATCGTTTATATTACTGCAACGCAGGAAGAAGATAAGTGTATTGCTCCTGCATCAACTGTGGTAAGTGAAGACGGACGTATTGTTGAAGATCTTATCGAGACCAGACTTAATGGTAACATTGAACTTAATGATGCCAAAAGGGTTGACTTGATCGATATCTCTCCATTGATGATCTCTGGTTCTGCGGCAGCGTTGATCCCATTCTTGGAGCACGATGATGCCAACCGTGCGCTTATGGGTTCAAACATGCAACGTCAAGCAGTGCCTCTTCTTAAAACGGATGCACCGGTTGTTGGTACAGGTATGGAAGCTATCGTGAGTCGTGATGCATGGGAGTGTGTAAAGGCTAAGAGAGCAGGTACAGTTGAAAAAGTAGATGGTAAAAATATTTATATTATGGGTGAAGATGAGTCTGGTGTATTTATAGACCACTATCCACTTGAAAAAAATATGAGAACCAACCAAAATACTACCTTTACACAGACACCGATCGTAAAATTGGGTGATAAAGTAGAAGCAAAACAAGTGATCGCTGATGGTGCGAACATGGATCAGGGTGAACTTGCAATCGGTAAAAATATCATGGTTGCATTTATGCCATGGTACGGATATAACTATGAGGATGCGATCATTATCTCCGAGAAGGTTATCCGTGAAGATACATTTACGTCTGTTCATACGTATGAAAAAGAGGTAGAAGCCAGAGAACTTAAACATGGTACAGAAGAGATCACACGTGATATTCCAAATATCCGTGAAGATGAATTGCTTCACCTTGATGAGTCTGGTATAGTACAAATGGGTACGTATGTGAAGCCAGGAATGATCCTTGTAGGTAAAGTAAGTCCTAAAGGCGAGATCAAGCCTACCCCTGAAGAGAGACTACTTAGAGCGATCTTTGGAGAAAAAGCAGGACATGTGGTAAATAAATCACTTTACTGCCCGGCATCTATGGAAGGTGTTGTTGTAGATATCAAAGTCTTTACGAAAAAAGGCTATGAAAAAGATGCAAGAGCTATTCAGGCCTATGAAGAGGAAAAAGCTATTTTGGATGGTGATCACCATGATCAACTTCTTATGATAGACAGAGAAGAGATCTTGCGTATCGCGAACTATCTTTCCAATCAAGAGTTGGCTAAAGATGTCACTATAGGTGAAGTTGAGTTTAAATCAGGTATGAAAATTCCTGAAGCAACGATCAAAGAGGTGAACAGATTCGCACTTAGAGGTGCAGTTCAGTCTTACTCTGATGATGTACAAAATGAGTATGAGTCACTTAAAAACTACTTCTTGAAGCAGAAAAAGAGACTTAAAAATGATCATGAAGAGAAACTGTCTGTACTTGAAAAAGATGATATTCTTCCTTCTGGTGTAACGAAGCTTGTTAAAATTTATATCGCTACAAAAAGAAAGCTCAAAGTGGGTGATAAAATGGCTGGACGTCACGGAAACAAAGGTATTGTTTCCAATATTGTTCCAGAGATCGATATGCCATATATGGAAGATGGAAGACCGGTTGAGATCATCTTGAATCCACTAGGGGTACCTTCTCGTATGAACATCGGTCAGATCCTTGAAGTACACTTAGGACTGGTTGGTAAGAGATTGGGTGAGCAGATCCAGGATATGTTCAATGCTAAACAAGAAAACTTTGTACAAGAACTTAGAGCTAAAATGATAGAGATTGCAGATGTTGCAAAACTTATGAACGCTAAAGAGCTTCTTGGAAATATGAGTGATGAGGATCTTCTTCAATATGGTAGAGACTGGTCAACTGGTGTGAAGTTTGCTGCGCCTGTATTTGAGGGTACGAACCAGGCTGAGTTTGATAAGCTTTTCGAAATGGCGAAGATCGATAGTGATGGTAAAATGAAACTCTTTGACGGTAAGACGGGTGAAGAGATGATAGAGAGAGTGAATGTAGGGTATATGTATATGCTTAAACTTCACCACCTGGTTGATGAGAAAGTGCATGCACGTTCAACTGGACCATACTCACTTGTTACACAACAACCGGTAGGTGGTAAAGCACTCTTTGGTGGACAAAGATTTGGAGAGATGGAAGTCTGGGCGCTTGAGGCCTATGGAGCAGCACACATCCTTAAAGAGATGTTGACGATCAAGTCAGATGATGTTGAAGGTAGAGCAAGAGCATATAGAGCCATCACTAAAGGTGAGTCTGTACCAGATTCAGGAGTACCAGAGACGATGTTTGTATTGACCAAAGAGCTTCAGGCACTTGGTTTAGATGTAGATTTATTTGAGAGTAAAAAAGAAGTGGAGGGTGAAAATGAGTAAGTTTTTAGAGAATTTAACACCAATAGATCTTAACAGTGAAGAGAGACCGAAGGATATAGCAGCTTTAAAATTAGGAGTTGCAAGTCCTGAAAAAGTACTTTCTTGGAGTTTTGGTGAAGTAAAAAAACCAGAAACAATTAACTATAGAACCCTTAAGCCGGAGAGAGACGGTCTTTTCTGTGCAAAGATCTTTGGACCGATTAGAGACTATGAATGTCTATGTGGTAAGTACAAAAAGATGCGCTATAAAGGTGTAGTATGTGAAAAATGTGGGGTTGAAGTAACCTCTTCCAAAGTAAGAAGAAACAGAATGGGGCACATTGATCTTATAGCTCCTGTTGCACACATATGGTATGTCTCTTCATTGCCATCACGTATCGGTACACTTCTTGGTGTAAAGATGAAAGACCTTGAGAGAGTACTTTACTATGAAGCATACATTGTAAAAACACCAGATGAAGCTTCTTATGACTCTGCAGGAACGAATCCGCTTGCTAAGTATGATGTACTGAACGAAGAACAATATCAGCAGATAATACAACGTTTTGGTGATACAGATCTAGATGCAAGAATGGGTGGAGAGATCATTCAAGAACTTCTTGCAGATCTTGACCTTGTTGATATGTTTGCACAATTGAAAGAAGATATTCAAGCAACAAAATCTGAAGCAAAAAGAAAGACAATTGTTAAGCGTCTTAAAGTAATTGAAGCATTTTTGCATTCAGGTAACAGACCAGAGTGGATGATGTTGACACAACTTCCGGTACTTCCACCAGATCTAAGACCTCTTGTAAGTCTTGATGGTGGTAAGTTTGCTGTTTCTGATGTAAATGACCTTTACAGAAGAGTGATCAACCGTAACCAACGTTTGAAAAGACTTGTGGAACTTGATGCACCTGAAATCATCGTTAGAAATGAAAAACGCATGCTTCAAGAAGCAGTAGATGCACTTTTTGACAATGGTAGAAGAGGAAATGCAGTTAAGGGTGCGAACAAAAGACCACTTAAATCACTTTCAGAAGTAATTAAAGGTAAACAAGGTCGTTTTAGACAAAACCTTCTTGGTAAGCGTGTTGACTTCTCCGGACGTTCTGTTATTGTTGTTGGTCCGGACTTACGTATGGATCAATGTGGACTTCCTAAGGTAATGGCAATTGAACTCTTTAAGCCACACTTGATGGCTAAGCTTGAAGAAAAAGGGTATGCAACGACACTGAAGCAAGCTAAAAAGATGATCGAGAAAAAAGAGAATGAAGTATGGGAGTGTCTAGAAGAGGTAGTTGAAAACTATCCTATTTTACTGAATCGTGCACCAACGCTTCACAAACTCTCTATCCAGGCATTCCATCCAAGACTCATTGAGGGTAAAGCGATTCAATTGCACCCGCTTGTATGTTCTGCGTTCAACGCCGATTTCGATGGTGACCAGATGGCGGTACATGTACCACTTTCAGATGAGGCTATTGCTGAAGCAAAAGTATTGATGCTTGCATCGATGAATATTTTGCTTCCTGCATCAGGTAAAGCGATCGCAGTACCTTCTCAAGATATGATTTTAGGTCTTTACTATCTAACACTTGAGAAGAATGATGTTAAAGGTGAGCATAAACTGTTTGCAAGTGTAGAAGAAGTTGAGATTGCATTTGAACAAAATGCACTTGATCTTAATGCACGTATCAGAACTGTGCTTGAGGGAAAAATTGCTACTTCAACAGCAGGTAGATTGATCTTGAAATCGATCATCCCTGATTATGTACCGGAAAAATACTGGAACAAGATCTTGAAGAAAAAAGATATTGGTACATTGGTTGATTATATTTACAAAATCGGTGGTGTATCCGAGACTGCCGGTTTCCTTGATGATCTTAAGGATATGGGTTTCAAATATGCGACTAAAGTAGGTGTGTCTATCTCTATTGATGATATTAAGATTCCTGAGCTTAAAGAGGAACGTGTTACTTCCGCCAAAGAAGAAGTGAAAGAGATCCAGAGACAATTTGGAGCAGGCCTTTTAACCGATCAAGAGCGTTATAACAAAATTATTGATATCTGGACAGATGCGAACAACGGTATTGCAGAAGGTCTTATGAGCTTGATCAAGAAAGATAAAGACGGGTTCAACTCGGTTCACATGATGGCAGACTCTGGGGCAAGAGGTTCAGCGGCTCAGATCAGACAACTCTCAGGTATGAGGGGTCTTATGGCGAAATCAGATGGGACTATTATTGAGACACCTATTACATCAAACTTCCGTGAAGGTCTAAATGTACTTGAGTACTTTATTTCAACACACGGTGCAAGAAAAGGTCTTGCCGATACAGCACTAAAAACAGCGAATGCGGGTTACTTAACAAGAAAACTTATCGATGTTGCACAAAATGTGAAGATCGCTATGATTGATTGTGGTACGCATGAAGGTGTTGAAGTTTCAGATATCGTTGTAGGTAATGAAATGATCGAGCCATTGGCAGATCGTATCTATGGTAGAGTACTTGCTGAAGATATCATCGACCCGATTACATCAGAAGTACTTGTAAGTGAAGGTACTATGATCGATGAAGAGACTGCTTCAAGAGTACAAGACGCAGGTGTAAGATCTGTAGTAATGAGAGCACCATCATCTTGTAAAGCATCTAAAGGTATCTGTGCAAAATGTTATGGTCTGAATATGGCAGATAACAAAATGGTTAAACGTGGAGAAGCTGTAGGAGTTATTGCCGCTCAGTCTATTGGTGAGCCGGGAACACAGCTTACACTGCGTACATTCCACACCGGTGGTACGGCAACGGCGGGTAAAGAAGAGAGATCTGTTGTTGCAACTAAAGAAGGTTTTGTAAGATACTATAACCTGTCAGTGTATCGTAACAGAGAAGGAAACCTTATTGTTGCAAACAGAAGAAATGCTGGTGTCCTTTTGGTTGAACCAAAAATTAAAGCAGTGACTTCTGGTAGAGTATCAGTAGTAGTAACACATGATGAAATTGTTGTTTCAGTAGAGGCAGAGGGTGTAGATGAAGTAAAATATAACCTTAGAAAATCTGATGTTGCCAAATCAAATGAGCTTGCAGGTGTTGCAGGTAAAGTTGAAGGTAAACTCTTTTTGCCACTTCAAGATGGTGATAAAGTTGAAGAGGGTGATTCTATTGTTGAAGTAATCAATGAAGGTTGGTCTGTTCCAAGTCGTATTCCATTTGCATCTGAGTTGAAGGTGGAAGATGGAGCACCTGTGACACAAGAAGTGGTTGCAGAATCAAAAGGTAAGGTGAAGTTCTTCTTGCTCAAAGGGGATTACCTTGAAGCACATAATGGTGCTAAAATAGGAGAAAAAGTAGAAGAGAAAGGTCTCTTTGCTGTAATTGTTGATGAACACAACAGAGAGGCAGCAAGACACTATATCTCAAGAGGTTCTGTTGTTAAAGTTGATAATGATGCAATAGTACAAAGGGGAGATACGCTTTCTGCTCCAGAAGTTTCTACGCAAGTTGTTATTGCAGAGTGGGACCCGTATTCTGAGCCTATTATTGCTGAGCAAAAAGGTACACTGAAATTTGAAGATATCATTCCTGGTGTAACAGTCATTGAGCAGTTTGATGAAGTAACAGGTGATACTAGACTGGAACTTAATGAATATATCCCTGCGGCATATAAGCCCGCGATCGTTCTAGCAACAGAGTCTGATGAATTGATCCGTTACCAGTTGGATCCAAAAACGATTCTTTTTGTTAAAGATGGTGATGAAGTAAGTATCGCAGATATCTTGGCTAAAACACCAAAAGCGGCTATTAAATCAAAAGATATTACCGGGGGTCTTCCAAGAGTTTCTGAACTCTTTGAAGCAAGACGTCCAAAAGATATTGCACTTATTGCACAGATAGATGGTGTAGTAAGCTTTGGTAAACCATTACGTGGTAAAGAGAGATTGATCGTTTCTGGTGATAACAATCAAGTGACAGAACAGTTCATCGATAAAAACAAAGTAGCACTTGTACACACTGGAGAATATGTGCATGCTGGTGAGAAATTGACTGATGGTATTATTTCAAGTCATGATATCCTTGCTGCACTTGGTGAAAAAGCATTGTATGAGTATATCGTGTCTGAAGTACAAATGGTTTACCGTAGACAAGGGGTTAATATCTCTGATAAACACATCGAGATCGTTACTTCTCAAATGATGAGACAAGTAAAAGTGGTTGAGAGTGGTGATTCTAAATTTATTGCAGGAGACATTGTTTCCCGTCGTAAGTTCCAAGAAGAGAATGAATCAGTCATTAAACTTGCTGGTGAACCTTCAATTGCTGAGCCAATGCTTGTTGGTATTACACGTGCAGCAGTAGGTGCAGATAGTATCATCTCTGCAGCATCATTCCAAGATACGACAAAAGTACTTACTTCTGCCTCTATTGCAGGTACAGTAGATATGCTTGAAGATCTTAAAGAGAATGTTGTTATCGGTCGTCTTATCCCAGTGGGTACCGGTATGATCGATAATGATGATATTAAATTGACATCTGCTGAGTAGGCAGAGGTCTTATAATGTCTTTTAATTCGCGTAGGGTGGGTTTGCCCACCTTGTGTGATATATTCAATTTTATTTAGATGATTAGATCAGATGAAAGTGCTTGTGTAGCGTTTTTATGTGGTGTAAGAACCCAGATTCAAGAGACATTGATCTCAATTCAAACTAACCAGAAAGGAAACGATTTGCCTACAATTAACCAATTGATTCGTAAAGAACGTAAGAAGCAAGTGAAAAAATCAAAATCACCTGCACTTGTAAAATGTCCTCAAAGAAGAGGCGTATGTACCAGAGTATATACTACAACTCCAAAGAAACCTAACTCGGCACTTAGAAAAGTTGCTAAAGTAAGATTGACAAGTGGATTTGAAGTGATCTCATACATTGGTGGTGAGGGTCACAACCTTCAAGAGCACTCTATCGTATTAGTACGTGGGGGAAGAATTAAAGATTTACCTGGTGTTAAGTATCACATTGTTCGTGGTGCACTAGATGCTTCAGGTGTAACTGGAAGAACAGTTGCAAGATCTAAATACGGTACAAAAAAACCTAAAAAATAATTCTTTTAGAAGAAATTATTGAGTGTTAAAGTAAAAGTTTAGTCTGGGAACAGACTTCGGACAGGTGTTGTTATGAAATCTTTAAAAGATTTACCTTAGGGAACAAGACTTGAGTAAATTTATATAATTGAAGGAATCTCATATGAGAAGAAGAAAAGCTCCCGTTAGACCGGTATTGCCAGATCCAGTACACGGTTCTAAAGTATTAACAAAATTCATCAATGCTATCATGCTTGGTGGTAAAAAAAGCACAGCGCAAAAAGTTATGTATTCTGCGTTAGAAAGAATTGAATCAAAATCTGGTGAAAAAGGTATTGAAGTTTTCAACAAAGCAATGGAAAACGTTAAACCTGTAATGGAAGTAAAATCTAGAAGAGTAGGTGGTGCAACGTACCAAGTGCCAATTGAAGTAAGACCTGTAAGACAACAATCACTGGGAATCAGATGGATCGTTGATGCAGCTAGAAAAAGAAATGAAAGAACTATGATGGAGCGTTTAAGCAACGAGCTTATGGACGCTGCTACTGAAAAAGGTTCTGCTTTCAAAAAGAAAGAAGATACATATAAAATGGCTGAAGCAAACAAAGCGTTTGCTCACTATAGATGGTAAGGGACTAAGTTATGGCAAGAACGCACAAACTTAACGACGTAAGAAACATCGGTATCGCTGCTCACATTGATGCAGGTAAAACAACAACAACTGAAAGAATTCTTTTCTATACAGGTGTTGAGCACAAGATTGGTGAAGTACATGATGGTGCTGCGACAATGGACTGGATGGAGCAAGAGCAGGAAAGAGGTATTACCATTACTTCTGCTGCTACTACTTGTGAGTGGGACAATAAGCAAATTAACATCATCGATACTCCGGGGCACGTTGACTTTACGATTGAAGTTGAGCGTTCTATGAGAGTACTTGATGGTGCTGTATCTGTATTTTGTGCAGTTGGTGGGGTTCAACCACAATCTGAGACAGTATGGAGACAAAGAAACCGTTATGGTGTACCATCAGTTGTCTTTGTTAACAAGTATGACAGAACAGGTTCAGACTTTTATGAAGTTGAAAGACAAATTCGTGACAGACTGAAAGGTAACCCGGTTCCTATTCAATTACCAATTGGTGCTGAAGAGGATTTTCAAGGTGTTGTTGACCTTGTTAAAATGAAAGCGATCGTTTGGGATAAAGATGCTGAAATGGGATCTAACTACCACGTAGAAGAGATCCCTGAAGACATGGTGGAACTTTCAGAGACATACCGTGAAAAACTGATTGAGAGTATTTCTGAAGCTGAAGGTAACGACGCGCTTATGGAAAAATACATGGAAGGTGAAGAGCTTACAGAAGAAGAGATCGTAGCTGGTATCAAAGCGGCGACTATCGGTATGTATATCGTTCCAATGACTGTTGGTTCTGCATTTAAGAACAAAGGTGTTCAGACTCTACTTGATGCTGTTGTTGCTTACCTTCCTTCACCAATTGAAGCACCTGCTATTAAGGGTACTGAAATGGATGATGAAGACAAAGAAGTGACCGTTGAGTCTACTGATGATGGTGAATTTGCAGCATTGGCATTTAAGATCATGACTGACCCATTTGTTGGACAATTAACATTTATCCGTGTATACCGTGGTTCTTTGGAATCAGGTTCTTACGTGCTTAACTCTACTAAAGAGAAGAAAGAGCGTATCGGCCGTATCATGAAAATGCACGCGATCAAAAGAGAAGAAATAGCTGAGATATATGCTGGTGAAATTGGAGCAGTTGTTGGTCTTAAAAATACAACTACCGGTGATACACTATGTTCAGACAAAGATAAAGTGGTACTTGAAAGAATGGATTTCCCGGATCCGGTTATCTCTGTTGCTGTTGAGCCTAAAACAAAAGCTGACCAGGAAAAAATGGGAGTTGCACTTTCTAAACTTGCTGCTGAAGATCCATCTTTCCGTGTTTCTTCAGATGAAGAGACTGGTCAAACAATCATCTCAGGGATGGGTGAACTTCACCTTGAAATTCTTGTTGATAGAATGAAAAGAGAATTTAAAGTAGAAGCTGAAGTTGGTGCGCCACAAGTTTCATACAGAGAAACTATCCGTAAAGAAGTTAAAAAAGAATACAAATATGCAAAACAATCTGGTGGTCGTGGACAATTTGGTCACGTTTACCTTCATATTGAGCCGCAAGAGCCAGGTTTTGGTTATGAATTTGTTGATGCTGTTAAAGGCGGGGTTGTTCCAAAAGAGTTTATACAGCCGGTAAACAAAGGTATTCAAGAAGCAATGGCTAGAGGTATCCAGGCAGGTTACCCTGTTGAAGATGTTAAAGTAACACTTTATGATGGTTCTTACCACGATGTTGATTCATCTGAAATGGCGTTTAAGCTTGCTGGATCAATGGGATTCAGAGACGGTTGTAGAGAAGCAAACCCAGTTATCTTGGAACCAATGATGAAAGTTGAAGTTGAAGTACCTGAAGACTACATGGGTGATGTTATCGGTGATGTCGCTAAAAGACGTGGCCAGGTATCAGGTATGGATGACAGAGCTGGTAACAAGATCGTTAACGCATTTGTGCCACTTTCTGAAATGTTCGGATACTCAACAGACCTACGTTCAATGACTCAAGGCCGTGCAACGTATGCTATGGAATTCGATCACTATGAAGAGGTTCCACAAAATGTAGCAAAAGAAATTATCGAAAAGAGAAATAGTTAATCTTTTCCTTGATTTGCACCCATCTTTAAATGATGGGTGCAGTCACTTGCTAAATGTAAGCTCCTTTACCCAAACATTTAAATCTAAATACAACTCAAAAAAAATCTTAACTATTTCATAATCTTAGTATTATTCTATTTTAATTTTAAATTAGCATATAATAGTATTTAAAGGAAAAAAATGAAATTCATCATAGATCTCATAGAAGACGTAAGAGAACAAATAGGCAATCACGAAGCATATGTGGTAACTGCCGGTTTACTCAAAACTGATGAAACAGATAGCACAAAACTTATCTATGCTGGTGAAGCACCATTAAATTTAATAGTTGTAGATGAAGAAACAAGACAACTTAACTTTAAGATGGATGGCAGTGATACAAGAGTGAGCATAGGCGAGTTAATTCCACCTTTACTAATACTTGATATGGATGCCATGATGTATGAGCTTAGAATGGATGTAAATGTACAGTATTCAGATATGGAAGTTATAGGGTTTGGTAAAAATGATGAACAGAAGAAATATATCTTGTTTATTAAGATATAAAATCTCCTTTGAATTGCTATGCGTACACAGACTCTTTGCTGAACTCTTTAGCAAGAAGTGCATAAAAGAGTGCACGGTATTTGTTTCTATTTGAAGAACCCATAGTTTCACATACTTTCTTAATGGCAGCATCAAGTTCTGCATCATTATTGGATAGTCCAAGTTTTTTTTGTAAAAAATTCTTTTTTACTGTGTCAAGTTCTGAACTATCTGTACAAGATACAGTGCTTTAACTCTTTTGAAGCAGTAGTGTACTGCTCAATTTTTTCATCTCTTTTACTCATGCTTTTCCCTTTTGTAAAATTTTTAACATTTTATTATAGCTGTAAATCACATTTAGGTCAAATTTGGGCTGTTTTGTTCTAAAAGTATCCAATTCATACTTATGTTGTATCGTTTGCAAAAATAGGCGATAGCTTCATAGGGGATTTTTTTCCTTCTTTTTATAACAGCAAAGTATTGTGGATCAAGTTCGAGTGCATCTGCTATATCTCGATCTAGTATTTTTTCTTTCTTATAATGCAGGGAGAGTATCTGTTTTACACGTTGCATGACTGCATGAAAATCTATCATGGATATCCTTAGTATTCATATAAAGATATCATAATAGATTTTTAGAAAAAAGTTTAAATGTATGTCAAATTGTAATGTTTTTTAATTTTTTGTACTGTCAATCTCTATAACTGTATGTACATTTCCCCTGGGATTAAAGTCTGCTACGAGTTTCATCGATTTAGGTGCTAGTTTACTATAAAGTGCATCATAGATCTCATTTGCTGAATTCTCATGGGAAATATGTCTATACATAAATGAATTGATATAGAGTTTGATGGCTTTTAGCTCTATGACTTTTTTATTTGGTACATAAGAGAGTTTTAATGTAGCAAAATCAGGATAACCGGAACGTGGACATAAACACATGAATTCTGGAAGCTCTATGTTTATTGTATAATTTTTCTCATGTTCATTTGGCCAGAAGTTCTCTTCTGCATTAATATCAAATTCCTGTATCTCTTTTTCACCGTATTTCATGGGTATCCTTTAATTGTATCTGTTAATAAGTTCTGTTTCTGTGATAGGTTTGCTTATACCAAAGCCTTGAAGATAATCTATACCAAGTGCTTTAAGTTTCTCTTTTTGTGTATCCTTATCTACCCATTTTGCCACTGTTATAATATGAAGGTCTTTGGACATTCTGGATAAGGACTCTAACATGGCATAACTTGTTTCATCATGCAGGTTGGTGACATAGTCTCTATCAAATTGCACCATGTCAAACTTAAAATGTTTCATGTACTCCATAGACGCATTAGATGAGCCAAAATTATCGATACATATACGTACACCTTTTGCCCGAAAACTATTGAGTGTTTTAAGGTATCCACCAATATTATGGTG
>NATJ01000001.1 GCA_002085305.1 Epsilonproteobacteria bacterium 4484_65
GACGGAAGAAAACTTGGACTTAAAGTAAACCAAGAAGATGTAAAAAAAGTAGCTGCTGAGATGGCTAAAAACCTTGCTTCTAAAAATATCGATACTGTTGTTTTCGACAGAAATGGTTACCTTTACCACGGTGTTGTTGCGTCATTTGCTGATGCACTTAGAGAAGCCGGAATTAAGTTTTAAGGAAGCATGATGCAAAATAATAATCAGAATGAAGAAATCGAAAAAGAATTCGAAGAAGTAATCGTAAATATCGGTCGTGTTACTAAAGTTGTAAAGGGTGGTAGAAGATTTAGATTTACTGCACTTGTAGTGATCGGTGACAAAAAAGGTACAGTTGGATACGGATTTGGTAAAGCCAAAGAAGTGCCAGATGCGATTAAAAAAGCGGTTGATGATGCACACAAGAATCTTGTGAAAGTAAACATCAAAGGTACAACTATTGCTCACGACATCGAGCACAAATTCAACGCAAGTAGAATCGTGCTTAGACCAGCGAGTGAAGGTACAGGTGTTATCGCCGGTGGTGCTGCTAGACCAGTACTTGAGCTTGCAGGAATACAAGATGTTCTTAGCAAATCAATCGGTTCTAACAACCCAAATAACCTAGTAAGAGCAACGATTCAAGCACTTACTAGAATTAAAGCGTAAGGGGTAATTATGGGTTTACATAATTTACAACCTGCTCCAGGATCAACGAAAAATAGAAAAAGAGTTGGTCGTGGTCAAGGTTCAGGAACAGGTAAAACAGCTGGACGTGGTAACAAAGGTCAAAAATCTAGATCTGGTTACAGTAAAAAAAGAGGTTTCGAAGGTGGTCAAATGCCACTTTACAAAAGATTACCTAAAATTGGTTTTACTTCTACGGTAGAGAAACCATATGTGATCAATGTAGAAAAGATCAAAGCGATCGCTGAGCTTTCTGAAATTACTCTTGAGAGTATCAAGTCAGTTCATAAATTGCAAAAAACAGTAACTAGAGTCAAGTTGATCGGTGCAAGTGCAAAAGACCTTGCATCTAAGATCAAAGACGAAGCTGTTACAACAAGCGGAAAATAATCATGGGCAATGCTTTAACTCAAAAAATCCTTATCACATTAGGATTCCTTTTTGCGTACAGAGTTTTAGCCTATATCCCAACTCCAGGTGTTGACTTGGGTGTTATCAAAGAGTTCTTTGATAGCAACTCAAGTAATGCCCTTGGGCTAATGAATATGTTCTCTGGTAATGCCGTTGAACGTTTAAGTATCATCTCTTTAGGTATTATGCCTTATATTACTGCTTCCATCGTTATGGAACTCCTTTCAGCAACTTTCCCGGCACTTGGACAAATGAAAAAAGAACGTGACGGTATGCAAAAATATATGCAAATTATTCGTTACTTTACTATCTTCATTACTGTAGTACAGGCTATTGGTGTTTCTATGGGACTTCAAAGTATGACTGGGCGTGCAGGTCAGAGTGCTATCATGATTGATCCAATGATGTTTACATTGATCACTACCTTCTCTATGTTGACAGGTACAATGTTACTTATGTGGATAGGTGAGCAGATCACACAAAAAGGTATTGGTAATGGTATTTCACTTATTATCTTTGCCGGTATTGTTTCTGGATTGCCATCAGCGATAGGAAATACGATCAGAGCAGTAAATGCAGGCGAGATGAACTTCTTGGTAGTACTTGGTATTTTAGCGATTATGCTGATTACTGTTTTGGCTATTATTTATGTAGAACTAGGTGAGAGAAGAGTACCTATCTCTTACTCAAGAAAGACCATTATGCAAAACCAAACAAAGAGAGTGATGAATTATATCCCTGTGAAAGTAAACCTTTCAGGTGTTATTCCTCCTATCTTTGCTTCGGCGATATTGATGTTCCCACTTACAATGTTACAAGCGAGTACAATTCCTTGGGTCACAGCTATTGCTGATTCATTGGCACCAGGTGGTATTACTTTTAACGTGGTTACATTTTTACTTGTAATGTTCTTTGCCTTTTTCTATGCATCGATCGCATTTAATGCGAAAGACATTGCAGACAACTTGAAACGACAAGGTGGTTTCATCCCTGGTGTTAGACCAGGCGAACACACTAAAGAGTTTTTAAATGAAGTTGCAAGTAGACTCACCGGTTCAGGTGCTGTATATCTTGCAATTATCTCTACAGTACCATTTATGATCATCTCTGGAATGGGTGCATCTTTCTACTTCGGTGGGGTTGCTGTACTTATTATTGTTCAAGTTGCACTTGATACGATGAGAAAAATAGAGGCACAAAGAACAATGAATCAATATGATACATTAGGAAATGTAGGTCTATAATGGCTATTGCTATCAGAAAACCTGACGAGATCGCTAAGCTCAAAAGAGCTGGCGAGATCGTTGGAAAAACACTTCAATATCTTCAAAACCTCATCAACCCAGGTATGACATTACGTGAAATTGATGCTTTAGGTGAAGCATATATTCGTGAGCATGGTGCCGTACCATCGTTTAAAGGATTATATGGTTTTACAGGTTCTGTATGTACCTCACTCAACACAGTATGTATTCATGGTGTACCAGACGATACTGTCATTAAAGAGGGCGATGTACTTGGTCTTGATATTGGTACGAAGCTTGATGGCTACTTTGGTGATGCAGCTATCACAATGGCTGTAGGAAAAATATCTGCAGAAGACGAAGCTTTGATCGCATGTTCAAAAGGTGCACTTTATCATGCAATAGATTCTATCAGAGAAGGTATGCGCTTTAAAGAGTTAACTAAAATTCTTCAAGACTATATTGTTGATGCCGGGTTTGTACCATTGCGTGACTACTGTGGTCATGGTATTGGGACAAAACCACATGATGAACCAAATATCCCTAATTATCTTGAAGGTAAACCTAACCAAGGTCCTAAAATTAAGAATGGGATGGTTTTTTGTTTGGAACCTATGGTATGTCAAAAGAGTGGAACCCCTGTGTTGCTTGAAGATCAATGGTCAGTGATAAGCGAAGATCAGCTTCATACGAGTCACTATGAGCATCAAGTAGCGGTAGTAGATGGTAAAGCTGTCATTTTGACTGAAGCATAAGCTTCACGATCTTTCACAGTTTGGAACTATATATAGAGAAAATGTACAAAGGAAAATAATGGCAAAAGATGATGTAATTGAAATTGACGGTAAAGTGGTTGAAGCATTACCAAATGCAACATTTAGAGTAGAGTTGGACAATAAGCATATCGTGCTTTGTCACATCGCTGGAAAAATGAGAATGCACTACATTAAGATTCTTCCTGGAGATACTGTAAAAGTAGAGCTTACTCCATACAGTCTTGATAAAGGTCGTATCACTTTTAGATACAAATAGAACGAAGTTTTTACTTCGTTCTCGCAAGTATTTATAGCATTTTGTAAATACTCTCTTCTCTCAAATAATCATACAACTTCAGAATTAATATAGTTTAAGTATTAAATCACCATATCCACAGCATTATGCTCTTCAAAATATTTAAATATTCTATTTCGCTCTTCTTCGCTTTCTACTGTACAACTCGCATTATAGGTACGAAATTTACCCGTTCTTGAAGCATTGCCAAGAGAGCAAAGGTGTTCTTTTTCTCCCATGGCTTCTTTGATACATGCCAGAAGAGCTTCTTTATCTCTACCTATGAGTTTGAATCCCCAGTTGGTTGGGTATTCGATTTTTGGTTTCTCTTGAGTTTTATCGTCTAAAATCACCGCTGTTACCTCCTGATTTGGCTTCTAACTGTACATTTCTAATAATCATGCCTTTATCGATGGCTTTGAGCATATCATAAATGGTGAGTAGTCCTACGCTCACACCGGTGAGTGCTTCCATCTCTACGCCTGTCTGTCCGGTAAGCTTTGCTGTGACTGTAAGTTTAAAGCCTGGAAGTTCAGGAAGCTCTTCTATGTCTGTTTTTACAGAAGTGAGCATGAGAGGATGGCACATAGGGATAAGTGTGCTGGTCTGCTTTGTTCCCTGGATAGCTGCGATGACAGCTGTTTGAAGTACTGGTCCTTTTTTTGCAATGTTAGCCACGACTGCATCAAATGCCTCTTGTCCTACTTCTATGATACCAGAGGCAGTTGCAATACGTGTAGTCGTTGCTTTGTCTCCAACATCAACCATTTTTGGTTTGTTTTGTTCATCTAAGTGTGTTAAGTTCACAAATATTTCCTATTTATTAGTATATGTCTGCCATTTTAACATAATATATGACGTAAATAAAGTAATTATGACGAAAAAAGAACCAAGTTGACGTAAATATATCAAAAATACTTGACTTTTATCATCAATATAGGTTAAAATTATGGAAATGTTAAAGGGGTAATATGACATATGCGTATTTGAGACAAATGCCAGACAATAATAATATGTCTGAGCAGCAGCGTAATATTCTCTCATTTTCATTGACTCAAAATATAGATATCGATAAAGAGGTCATAGAGTATTCAAGCAAAAATCACTTGATAGAAGAGCGAAAAAAGTTTGAAGAGTTTATGCACTCTCTTGAAGAGGGTAATACTCTTGTTATAGATACTTTGTCTGTGTTGAGTGATCGTGCAGAAGAGCTTATAAAGATCATTAATTGTATGTTAAGTCGCAGCATTGATCTTTATATAGCCAGCTCAAAAACACTACTCAACAAAGAGACAACCATTGTGGAGATCTTTCCTTTGCTTAACGATCTGCGTGAAGCACAAAAGGCAAAATCAAACCAGATCGGTCGTCCTAAAGGAAGCCGTTCTTCTTCTAAATTTGATGTGTATCAGCCGCAAATTATCGCTTTGCTTAAAGAGGGGTTGAATGTGAGTGCTATTGCCAGAGAGTTAGAGGTGAGTCGCAGTTCTTTAAAAGATTATATAGAGTCAAGAGGTATTAGAGAATTGGTAGAGGGATCTTGGATGGAGATAAACCAACCGCAAAAGATTTCAGGCGTGGACAATACTTTGTTAATATGTCCATTTGAACAGGAAAAACAACAAAAAAGGATATCGTAATGACAGAAACAGCGATAAATACAGAAGACAAACCGAAAAAAAATCAAGCAAAAGAGTACCTAAAGGGGTGGGTGCCTTATAGAATTAAACGTTATTGGGCATATGTAGCGGCTACCATCATAGCACTAGTTATGCCATGGATCACAATAGGAGGGAATCACCTCTTTCTACTTAGTTTTGACCAAAAGAAATTACACTTGGCGGGAACAGCATTTGATATGCAAGAACTTTATCTTATGCCATTCTTACTGATGTTGCTCTTTTTGGGGATCTTTGCAGTAACTGCTGTCGGTGGTAGAGCATGGTGTGGTTGGGCCTGTCCTCAGACTATCTTTAGGGTAATTTATAGAGATGGGATAGAGACAAAACTTTTAGGTTTACGCAAACGTATTAAAAATAAGCAAAAAGAGCCGGATATGTCTAAGGCGGAAAATCAGGTTAAAAAAGTGATTGCTATTTTACTTTGGTCTGTATTGGCACTTGTGGCTGCTGCAGACTTTTTATGGTTCTTTGTACCACCTGAAGATTTCTTTGCCTATTTGGCAAATCCAAGTGAGCATATGATGCTGGTTGGTATACTTCTTAGTATCGCAGCGTTCATTGTAGTGGATGTTGTTTTCATTAAAGAGGATTTCTGTATCTATATCTGCCCTTATAGCCGCGTACAGTCTGTACTCTATGATGATGAAACAGTTATGGCCGTGTATGACCCTATACGTGGTGGTGATATTTATCAGGGGCATGGTTATGAAAGAGAAAAGAAATTTGATAAAACAAAAGATCTTTTAGCTGCTGATCCAAGTGCTGAGTGTACGACATGTGAAAGTTGTGTGACTGTATGCCCTACACACATTGATATTCGTAAAGGGTTACAACTTGAATGTATCAACTGTCTTGAGTGTGTGGATGCCTGTACTACTGTTATGGGTGCATTGGGTAAACCAAGTTTGATACGTTGGTCAAGTGAAAAAGAGGCACTTAGGCATGAAGGAAAAACAAATTACTTCAGGCCAAAGATCGTTGCTTATTTTACTGTATTGGCGATCGTATTGGTAGCACTTTTTGCCATGGGAAGCACGAAGGAACATATGCTCCTCAATGTCAATAAAAATACAAGACTCTATAAAGTACTTGATGGTGGAGTGGTGCAAAATGATTACCTCTTCTTGTTCCAAAATACAGACAGTAAAAAGCATACATATTATTTCGAGATCGTTGATAATGATAAAATAGAGATCGTTAGACCAAAAGAGTCATTTAGTATTGCTGCAGGGAAAAAGAGAAAAAAAGTAGTTATCTTGCAAACCAAAGAGAAGTTAGCAGATGATGCAAGAAAAGATGTACCGATCCCTGTGACCATCAGAGCATATGCAACAGATGATAAAGAGAAGATCGTGGTAGATAGACATACGGTATTTGTTTATCCTCGTGCAGATCTAGTTAATAAGTAAGACCATAAAAATGAAAAATTTAGAGCCAACATTAGATGCAATAGAAGATTATAATGGCCAAGAGAGCAAAGAAAAAAGAATGACTGTTTGGATAGTGATTCTTTCTGGGCTTCTTATAGGTGCTGTATATGGGATCATTAGTGCAAACTCAAGTGTATCTGATGACCTTGGTACCTCCCATATTACGGGTATGTATAAACATTAATTGAGATAAAGGAAATAATATGGTAAAAGTTTTAGTATTGGGTGGTGGATTTGCCGGTGTTGAAGCGGCGATCTATCTTAGAAAACAAGAGCTTGATGTAACTCTGGTAAGCGATAGAGACTATTTTTATATTTATCCTACTTCTATCTGGATCCCTACAGGTGAGGTGACAAAAGAAGATGTGTCTGTACCTCTGGATAAATTGGCTTTTGCACATGGATTCAAAGTGATCATTGATCCAGTAACAAAGATAGAAGCTAAAGAAAAAAAGATCACACTCCAGAGCGGACGTATCTTGGATGAATATGATTATATTGTTGTAGCACTTGGACAAGGTAAGATACAAATGAAAGGTATGGAACATACACTTTCCATCTGTGGAAAACCAGAAGAAGCTACAGAACTCTATGAGCGTTTAGATGCACTGATGCTCAAAGGTTCCGGAAAGATCGCCATGGGCTTTGGTGGTAATCCTAAAGATGCATCTGCCGTACGTGGTGGTCCTGCATTCGAAGTACTTTTCAATGTGGATACGTATCTGAAAAGAAAAGGAATCCGTGATAAGTTTGAACTGACATTCTTTGCACCTATGGAAAAGCCGGGTATGAAAATGGGCGAAAAAGCACTGGTAATGATGGATAAGATGTTTAAAATGATGGATATTCATAAACAAGTAGGCGCCAAGATCACAAGTTTTGAAGCAGAAGGTATCAACTTTGAAGATGGTACAAAAATAGAATCTGACCTTACAATGTTCATCTCTGCTGGAACAGGACACAATATCATAGAAGCTTCTGATCTACCATTGAGCGATACTGGTTTTGTTGTTACCAATGAATATAACGAAATAGAAGGTTTTGAAAATGTCTATGCCATTGGGGATTCTGCAGCACTTATGGGTCCTGACTGGAAAGCCAAGCAGGGACATGTGGCTGAAGTGATGGCTAAAAATGTAGCGTATAATATCTTTCAGCATGCACAGAATATACATTCTAAGCAGAGTTATATGGAGCATCTCAATATCTTATGTGTCATGGATACAGGGAATGGTGCAGCTTTTGTTTACCGCGATAACAAGGGTGGAAAGATGATTCCTTTACCTGTGATCGGACACTGGATGAAAAAAGGTTGGGGTTGGTATTGTAAAAACTCTAAGTTAGGGAAAATACCTCGTATCCCTGGAATGTAATTTACCTCTTCTTTTCATTCTGCCTGGAAATAGGTGGAATGAATTTCTAACAGAGAAAAAGATTATAATTATTATAACCTCTACTTTTATATAAAATCGGTAAAATAGCAAAAAAAGAAGGAAAAGAAATGAAACAAACTATTGTAATGGAAAAATATCCGGTATTTGTATTGGAGATAGCAAAAAGTGAAACAAGTTACAAAAATGTAGATGAAATCCTCGTCTATCTGGAAGAGCAGGTCCAGGCACATCCAGTAGCCACTTATATCGGTAAATTTGATCACTATGCACATACATCAAGCCTTGCTGAGGGTGAAATCGGTGAAGGGATCAAAGATGCTAAGAATATCATTTGCTGTTTTGGTAAGAAATTACCAAAAGCGGTTGTCTTGGCGGTAAGACCAAGATCAATCGGTGTAGCCGAGATGCCAGAGAGCTTTGTTGTCAGTTTCCTTGAAGCGCCAAATCCTGATGCAAATACAGCAATGGAAAAATGGGTTAAAGGTATTGCAAACACATAATGCAACTCTTTAGACTCCTTCTATCTCTTCTTGGACTCCTGCTCGTTATGGGATGTCAAGAAGATTTCCCCACCTATTCTACTTTTTGTGATCAAGAAACTATGTCTCTTCCTAAATGTCTCCACTATGCAGTACTCAATAAACAAGATAAAGATGTATTGGAAAAGCATTTTGGTGTTATAGATGATCCTCGGTGTGCTTATAGGGTAGAGTTAACCAAATATCATGTAGGATCTTGCAATAACCCTATAGTGAAAAGTACCGGAAGTGATTTTTATGGGTATGTACGCATAGAGATCAAAAAAGGGTTCAAGTGTTACTATAAGGTACAGAGTGACTATAAGAATGACGTAGATGCTGCATTTGAGAGAGTTCTGAAAAAAGTAAAAATTGATTTAAATCAATAAAAAAAGACTAATTAAGACTAATTTTATCCTATTTAGATTATAATACGTCTATCAAACAAAATTAAAGGAAATTAAATGGCAACAGTAACATTTAAAAACGACACAGTATGTAACCTAGCAGGTACAGAGATCAATGTAGGTGACACAGCACCAGTAGTAACAGTAGTAAACTGTAACCCAATGCTTCAAGATGAGCAAGTTGGTGGAGAAGGTAAAGTTCAACTTGTAATTGCAGTACCATCACTAGATACAGGTGTATGTGATGCTGAGACTAGAAGATTTAATACAGAAGCAGCGTCACTTGACGGTGTAGAAGTAATTACAGTATCTATGGACCTTCCATTTGCAGCAGCAAGATGGTGTGGAGCAGCTGGAATCGAAAACATCAAAGTATGTTCAGACTTTAGAAACAAAGATTTCGCAAACGCTTATGGTGTTCTTTTGGCTGACGGTCCTTTAGCGGGTGTTACTGCTAGAGTTATCTTTGTTGTTGGTAAAGACGGAAAAATTGCTTATAAGCAAACTGTTCCAGAAATTACAGAAGAGCCTAACTACGAAGAAGCGCTTGCAGCAGCTAAGGCAGCTTGTTAATTTTTGTATTACCTCTGGTAAACATGTTTCTTTGAAGCATGTTTACCTTTCTTTATTCTATTCTCCCTCTTTTTTCTAAAACTTATCAATTATCATTATTTTATTTGTGCTAAAATACTTCATATTACTTTTACAAGGAATCAAGACTAAATGAAATATATCTTACTTCTATTTTCTCTGCTATTGACCGGATGTGGGTTTGGTCCCGATACTCCAAAAGACCGATACAGTCTTGAAGAGTGTAAAGAGGAGTTACTTGATGCTGAAGATTATGCTGAAGACGGTGGTATAGACCGTATTCTTGTTGTAAAAAAAGATCGTAAGATGTACTTGTATAAAGATGGTAAAGTACAGAGTGTTATTCCTGTTTCTTTAGGTAAAAATCCTGTGGGACATAAGCAGAAAAAGGGAGATAACAGAACGCCGGAAGGTGAGTTTTTTATACATAGAAAACTCTGTTCTCCTAAGTATTATCGTTCACTTTGTATCTCTTACCCCAGGCCACAAGATAAAGCAAAGGCACAAGCCAGAGGTGTGAACCCCGGTGGTGATATTACTATACATGCCCAACCTAAATGGAATGCAGATGGTAAGGGAGACGGATATACGCTTTCACATAACTGGACCCAAGGTTGTGTTGCTGTGACAAATTCTGCAATGAAAGAGCTATGGTATGCAGTACGCGAGGGTGTACCAATAACTATACGATAAAAGGGTTCTCATTAGATATACACAAAAACAGATCGATAAATTTAATCGTCAGAAATATATTACAGAGCTGGAGAAGATAAGTAAAAATCTTTTTCGTATGTTACGAGATGAAAATGTCTGCTCTCAAAGTTTTATGGTAAAATTTGAACAACTTAAAAAAAAGTTTGATGAAAAAGCAGAAGTGCATCTCGATTCAGAGTATCATCAGCAACTCAAAGTATATATAGAAAGACTTTATCAGCAAACATGTTCAGTAGATCTTTTTTGTGACAAGTCCTTTAATGATATAAGAGAAGCAGAGATGAGTAATTTAAATCGTTTGCAGAAGCTGAAAAATGCTACATCTTATAAAAAAGATAAACACAAATCAAAGCGCCAAAATGAAGATTGGGGTTAAGAATTTATTCATAGGAGAAATAATGAAGTTAAAATTAGGACTAATGGGTGTTGCCTTGGCACTTTTAATAAGCGGATGTAATGAGCCAACAGCTTATGGTAAAGTAGATAAGACACCGTATGCAACCAAAGAGTGCATTAATGAGTTATCAAGAGGTGCAGAGATCGATCACAGTAACAAGATAGATAAAATTGTGGTGTATAAAAAGAAAAGAAAGATGTATGCTTATAAGAATGGTAAAGTCGTTGAAGAGTTCCGTATCTCTTTAGGGGCTAATGGTGGAGCCAATGGTGGGAATAAGGTCAAAGCAGGTGATTACAGAACTCCTGAAGGAAGCTATAGTATCGTAAGAAAGAAATGTGATTCAAGACTCTATAAATCATTGATGATCTCTTATCCAAGTGAAGCAGATAAAGCAGCAGCACGCAAAAGAGGTGTGAGTCCAGGAGGCTATATCACGATTCATGGGCAACCTAAGTGGAATGCAGACGGACGTGGAGACAACTTTACGCTTTCTCGTGACTGGACTGAAGGGTGTATGGCTGTACCTAACTTAGCAATGGATAAGCTCTGGAAAGCTGTTGAAAAAGGTGTAAAAATAGAGATTCATGCATAATCCAAGATAATCTGTTTACTTTTAGCTTAATTTGATGAAGGTTATATTATCATATTGAATAATATTGGATTTTCAAGGAGAAAAAGATGAAAAAAAGTATCATCGTCGTATGGATGTTAATGTCAGCAGTACTGCTTATGGCAGGGGGAAATGTTACCCCAAAATTATCGCCAGTAGCAGATATACCGGCAAAAGCTTGTAAAACAGATAAAATATATGTTGAAAAAGATACAAATCTTATGTGGCAAGATCAGGCATATGTCGATGCAGAAGATGGAGCATACAAACAAGAACGCTCTGTAGGAAAAGCCGGTAAATGGAGGCATGCGGAGAACTATTGCCGTAGATTAGACTATGCAGGGTATGCAGATTGGAGACTTCCAACTTCTGACGAATTGATGCACGTACATAGAAAAGAGGGACAAGTATTTTCTTACTTTAGAGGTGAAGATTTTTGGACATCTACTCCAGGAGTAAAAGGAAAATATTTTGTAGTCTACCCAGCAGATGCATATCGTTATGAACATAAGATAAAGCGATCTAATTATATTAGATGTGTACGTTGCCTTAATGAGGGTGAATCGTAAAACAACTTTCTATGAAATAGAGCATTTTAGAGGAGTTTGATCTCCTCTTTTAGCTCTATATTAAACTCATTTAAAACTTTTTCTTTAGCCATATCTATAAGGTACATAGCATCTTTGAATGTCCCCTCTCCTAAATTTACCAGAAAGTTTGCATGGATATTGCTCCATTGCATATCACCTTTTCGTTCACCTTTTAATCCTACAGTTTCAATAAGACGACCTGCATAATCATGTTCCGGGTTTTTAAAAGCAGAGCCTGCACTTGGGTTATGTGGTTGGTTGGAGCGTAGGTTAAGCAGTGTATCCAGTAAAGTTTGGTCAAATCCTTTTTTGATCTTAAATTGTGCATGAGTGGCAATGCCTCTTAGCTTTGCAAAGCGATAGCCATGTTCTATATCCTTGGCTAAGATCCACTCCCCGTTAATTTTAATGGAATGTAAGATATTAAATATTTCATACTCTTTTACCCCGGCATTCATCGCCAACATCCCACCCAGAGTACCGGGAAGCTTAGAACAAAACTCAAAACCTGTAATGTCATGCTTTTTGGTATAAGAGACGATGCGACCGGTGGGCATTGCAGCACCGATGATAAGCATATTATTCTTTTGTTCTATGGTTGCAAAATCTTTACTTAACATCATAAGAGGTGGTGGGGTTGGTGAAACTAAAAGGTTGTTTGCTCCCCCGATAAGGTATCTATCATTAGGTATGGTATCGCCTTTTTCTATTATAAGTACTTCTGTTGGTTGTCCTATTTTGATGCTTGAGTATTTGGAGAAGTCTATGGTTTTAAAAAACATTTAGCTATTCCGTAAATCTTTATACTCTTTAGGTATCAGATAATCTTCTGTTTTGATGGGGGTATCCCATAATCCATGTTCAAATCCTATCCCATAAAGTGTGTCAAGTGCTTTAAGTTGTAGTGGGGAGAGTTCTACAGATTCATCTGAAGCATACATATCTAAGTATTTTTTTAACATATTACTTGAAATACGAACTAGATTATCTTTCTCTAGTTTTGCACAGAGCTCTTCTTTTTTCTCATTAGCTACTTTTACACCATCGATAAGAATATTCTCTATATCTATAGCACGGTTAAGTGGAAGTGAACGCCGTATGGCCATACCGCCAAGGGGAAGAGGCAGATCTTTTCCTGCTAACTCTACCCAGATATCCCATACCTCTTTTTCAACTTCTAAACTCTCATCAAAATCCAAGATAGATTCATGGATAAGTACACCGGCATCCACTTTCCCAGAGATAACAGCATCTTCAATCTCAAGGAAATCCATATATACAGGTCTTGCATCAGGATAATAGATCCTAAACAGCATCGCATTGGTGGTATATTTTCCAGAGAGTGCTACTTTGAAGTTTCGTTTGAGTTTTTTATCTTTACGGCGTATAAGTTTTGGGCCATACCCCTCACCAAAACTGACTGCGGTACGAAGCAGAGCATACTCTTCTTTGATCAGTGGATACATACCAAAACTAATGGCAGATACATCATATGTACCTTTCAACGCTTCAACATTTAGTGTTTCAATGTCTAATCCAATATTTGTAAATTCATAATCTTTTGTATCTACCCAACCAAATTTAATGGCAAAGTACATAAATATATCATCGGCATCTGGAGAGTGGGCTAATTGAATCGTTTTTGGCATAGTAACTCTTTATATTTTATTGTTTGTGTATTTTATCATAAGGCAGTAAAAAAAGAAATTTTATAAAAAATATGTCAATTTGACATATTTTTGCCTCTTTTTCTAGAAATACATTAGAATGGTGCAGAAGTTAAATTATGTGAGTGGTTTTCATAACCCTATTACATGATTTGAGTTAAAATTCAACATTAAGGTTAAGGATATGACAATGGCAATGGATGCAAACAAACAAAAAGCACTGGATATGGCGATCAAACAGATAGATAAAACGTTTGGTAAAGGTACACTTATGAGACTCGGAGATAAAGAGTTTGAACCAATTGCTGCTATTTCTACAGGTTCACTTGGACTAGATATGGCTTTAGGGATCGGTGGTATCCCGCAAGGGCGTATTGTAGAGATTTATGGTCCTGAATCATCAGGAAAAACTACATTGGCACTGCAAACGATTGCATCTGCACAAAAAGATGATATGGTCTGTGCATTTATTGATGCAGAACATGCATTAGATGTTGTTTATGCTAAAAATCTAGGAGTAGATACCGATAATTTACTTGTCTCTCAACCAGACTTCGGTGAGCAGGCACTTGATGTGCTTGAAACTTTGACACGCTCAGGCGCAGTTGACTTGATTGTTGTCGATTCTGTGGCAGCACTTACACCAAAAAGTGAAATAGAAGGAGATATGGGTGATACACATGTAGGACTCCAAGCAAGACTTATGTCACAGGCACTTCGTAAACTAACAGCAATTTTACACAAGACAAACACGACAGTGATCTTCATTAACCAAATCCGTATGAAGATTGGTACAATGGGTTATGGTTCTCCTGAAACGACTACGGGTGGTAATGCACTGAAGTTTTATTGTTCAGTAAGAATTGATGTTCGACGTATAGCTACACTTAAGCAAGGTGAGTCTTCTATTGGTAACCGAGTAAAAGCAAAGGTTGTGAAAAACAAAGTGGCTCCACCATTTAGACAAGCAGAGTTTGACATTATGTTTGGTGAAGGAATCTCTTTTGTCGGTGAACTTATAGACTATGGTGTAAAAATGGATATTATAGATAAATCAGGAGCCTGGTTTAGCTATGGAAGTGAAAAATTAGGGCAGGGTAAAGAAAATTCAAAAATTACTATCAAAGAAAACCCTGAAATGATGGCAGAGATAGAAGGTAAGATCAAAGAGGCTCTTGGCTTTGGTGATGGTCTGACTGTAGATGAGAGTGAAATGCAAGACAATTAACTTTGTGAATATTATTGAGACAATAGTAAGGCTGAATCTGTACTACATATGTACCTTTTGATACATTCACCCTTTCTGTCTCTATCTTCCTTTCCCCTTTTTTAATAACCCCCAAAAGTATTATTTTAAATAGTTCAGCTATGGGTATTAGATCTATTGTGGACAAATTGTACCCATCTGCTTTAGATGGATACTGTGTTGCTGTAATCTATAGATAAATAATATTCTTAGTAGTTCCCTTAGGTAAATTTTGCTAAAATAAGAGATACATATAAACAAAGAAATAGAACTGAATCGAAAGATGAAGCTTTGGTAAGAGGCATGGATGTGAAGTTTTACTTTTCATTCAGGATATACACATTTATGAAAAGGGGAAATAGATGATTTTTATCGATGAGATCGTAGCAACAGAAGTAATGGACAGTAGAGGGAATCCAACCGTTCGAGCAACAGTAAGTTTAAGTGATGGTACTACTGCTAGTGCTATTGTACCTAGTGGAGCAAGTACTGGTAAACGTGAAGCACTTGAACTTCGTGATGGTGGTGACAGATATATGGGTAAAGGTGTACTTCAGGCTTGTGAAAATGTGAATGGTGCTATTTGTGATGCACTTGTAGGACTTAGCCCTTTTAATCAAGCAGAGATCGATCTTGTAATGAAAGAGGTTGATGGCACTGATAATTATGGAAACCTGGGAGCAAATGCGGTGCTTGGTGTTTCAATGGCAATAGCCAGAGTGGCTGCGCAAAGTATGGGTATGCCACTCTACCGTTACCTTGGTGGTGCAAATGCAGTGGTAATGCCAGTACCAATGTTAAACATCATCAATGGTGGTGAACATGCAAACAACTCTGTAGATTTCCAAGAGTATATGGTTGTACCGGTAGGATTTGATAGATTTTCAGAGGGTCTTAGAGCATGTGCAGAAGTCTATCACAATCTTAAAAAGATCATTGATGAAATGGGTGAGAGTACAGCAGTAGGTGATGAAGGTGGGTTTGCTCCAAACCTAAGCAGTAATGAAGAGCCTCTTGAAGTGATCGTGAAAGCTATAGAGAAGGCAGGATATAAACCAGGAGAGCAAATAGCTATTGCTCTTGATGTTGCAGCAAGTGAGTTGATCAATGATGAAGGCAAGTATGTACTAAAATCTGAAAACAGAGAACTTACAAGTTCAGAGCTTACGGCATACTATGCTGATATGTGTGAGAAGTATCCTATTGTTTCTATTGAAGATGGCTTGAGTGAAGATGACTGGGCAGGATGGAAAGAGCATACAGAAGTGCTGGGAGATAAAGTTCAACTGGTTGGTGATGACCTGTTTGTAACGAATGTGGCTATCTTGGCAGAAGGTATTGAAAAAGGGATAGGAAACTCTATTCTGATCAAACCAAATCAGATAGGAACAGTATCTGAAACGATGCAAACTGTAAGACTTGCTCAAAGAAGCGGATATACCTGTGTCATGAGTCACCGTTCAGGAGAGAGTGAAGATACTTTCATCGCAGATTTTGCTGTAGCACTTAATACAGGTGAGATCAAAACAGGATCAACTGCCAGAAGTGATAGAATTGCTAAGTACAATAGACTTCTAGAGATCGAAGCAGAACTCGGACAGTTTGAGTATTTGGGTGCTTCCCTTTTTGTAAAATAAGTTAGGATGGGCATGGCAAATACGCAAAAAGCAGAAGCGATTGCCGGCTTGTCACTAAAAGCCTTTTTAGTGACAACCATAGGGATCTTACTTTTTGGTATTTATGTTGGTGTTTTAATTTATGGAGAAAATTCACTTACTGTTCTGAATCATCTTAAAGAGAAAAAACAGGCGTTGAAGCAAGAAGAAAAAACATTAAAAGTTGAGAATCAAAGGCTTCAAAAAGAGTATTTTGAATTAAAACAATTGGAACCTAAGGAGTTAGAGAAATGAAGCGATATTTATGGACAGCAATGGTATTAGTATTCTTGGGTGCAAATGCATCTGACAATCCTTTTGATTTAAGTGTAAATCTTAAAAAGATCGATCAGGATCAAGATGCTTTACTTTCCGAATTAAGAAATATGGCTGAAGCAAAAGAAGCGAGAGAAGAAAAAACTGAAGAAGAAAATATTGAAAAAGTAGAGAAAGTTAAAGTTGATAATGCCACCCCTGTTTCAAAGAAAGATAAAATAGAAGTAGATAATGCAGTGTCAACACAGGCAAAAGTTACAGAAGAAGAAAGAATTAAAAAAGTTAAAGAAGAGCAAGTTAAAATAGAAGCGCAAAGAGCTGAAAAAGAGAAAGCAGAAAAAGCAGAAAAAGAAAAAGCAGCAGCGGAAAAACAGGAAGCTCAAAGAGTTGCAAAGAAAAAAGTTGAGGCAGAAAAATTAGCTCAATTGGAAGCAGAAAAAGCCAAATTAGAGAGTGAAAAACTTGCCCTAAAAAAACAGAAAGCCACGAAGAGTGCAATAGCAGATATTAATATTACACGTGAAAAGATAGAAGCTACAAAAGAAGCGGACAAAACATATAAAGAAGCGGTAGTAAAGGTGGATCAAGAGAAAGATCTATCTCCATTGAAAGAAGAAAAAAAACAGGAAACCACTAAAAGTGAAATAGCCGACATTAATATTACACGTGAAGAGATGGAAGCTACGAAAGAAGCTGATAAAATATATGAAGAAGCAATAATGGAGATGGATAAAGAGGACTAAACCTCTTTTTTCGTCTTAGAATGTAATATCTTAATGATAATCATTGAGATCAGAATCTCAAAAATACTTGCTAGAATAAGTTGATAATAACTTAACAGATCCAATAACTTCGTTTCATATCCAATAGTAGCAACAGCTACAAGTAATGTCAATGGCATAGAAAGAGATAGCGCTATGAGTAAAGCATCTCCGGATCCACTGATGCCTTTTAGAACAACAGCTGCTAAAATCCTTGATAAGATCATCAAAAAAGTAATGAGCAATGCTCCTGTAACTACTCCCTCTACAGCAAGAGACTGAAGATCAAATGATGCACCGACATGAATAAAAAAGAGAGGCACCAAAAATCCAAACCCCAAACTTGACATTTTTTCTTCCAGTTTTTTTTCATGATGGAAGAATGCTGAAATAGCTACACCGGCGATAAATGAGCCCAAGGCAAGTTCAAGCTCCAAAGAGAGCATTACTGCGATCAAAATGAAGAACAGTGCCATCGCAAGACGAATATCCTGGTCAGATGTGTCAAATTTCGGAACCAATGTGTTTTTAAGTTCGGGAAACCACCAAAAGAGAAGATGAAGCAATCTATAGAGTAGATAGACAGAAGCAATAAAGAGAACAAGATATCCTATTTTTGTAATAAGTGTCAAGTTTACACCTGTAGTACTGGCTGCATCAAATAAGGTAAGTACTGCAATACTGATTATCTCTCCCAATACACCGGCAATAAAAGCTAAACGTATCCATGATTCCTCCTTACCGTATGTTTTAGACAGAGAGGCAAGTATCCCTATAGAGATGAGAGGCATTGAAATAATAGTAATAGTGTTAAGATGGAATATCAGACCAAAGGTAATAGAGAACATGGCCATAAGACCCAGGAAAAGCATAGATTTCTGAATGACTGTTTTTGGACTTTTTGTGATCTGTTTCAGATCCACCTCCATACCTGCTAAAAACATAAGGTATAAGAATCCTACTTCTGCAATGAGGTCAAAATATTCGTTATGTCCTACAAAGCCGATATACACAAAAATAGAACCTAATATAATCTCTACAGGAGGAGTAGGTATACGGAGGATCTTAGAAACAAAAGGACTTCCCCAGATAAGTAAAGAGAGGGTAAGGATAAGGGTGATATTAGTGTGTATCACAGCTAGTAGCTACCTCGTAGCCTAATCTTTCCAACATCATTTGATCTTTCTTGGGTTCAAGACCGGCAGTGGTCAGGTAGTTTCCTATCACCATAGCATTTGCACCTGCTTCAAACATTTTATTTTCTTGTCCATTAAAAAGAAGCTCTCTGCCTCCTGCAACCATGAGTAGTGTATCTTCTCCCAAGAGGTTACGTGCTTTGTTAATGATATCCAGGGCTTCAATAAGCTCAATATTTCGTGTTTTGATAGGCAGTGCAGGGTTAGGATGGTAAAAATTAAGTGGTGTGGACTCTGGGTGCAATGAAGTGATAGCTTTAAGCAGATCATTTCTATCTTCTTGTGTTTCTCCCATGCCGAAGATCCCACCACTGCAGAGTGCCAAGCCTACTGATTTGACATTTTCACATGTAGTGTATCGTTCACTCCATGCGTGTGTTTGACAGATATCTGCATAGTATCGTTCTGAAGTTTCCAGATTATGGTTGTAGCTGTCAACACCATATTTTTTTAGGTAGAGAAGTTGTTCTTTGGTAGCTGTTCCATTACATGCTATAAGGTTTAGTCCTTCAACTTCAGATTTGATAGCCTGTGCGGCATGAGCAACAAAATCAACTTTTTTGTCATCAAGACCTTTTCCTGCGGTAACAAGACAATAGCCTAATGCTCCATTCTCTTTTGCTAATTTTGCTTCAGTGACAATTTGGTCTATTTTTTTATAGTTATATCGTTCTATATTGGCATGATATCTTACGCTTTGGGTACAGAACTTACAGTCTTCTTGACAGGTCCCGCTCAGTATGTTGTTGATTGCACATAAAAATATTGGCTTACGATTCGGCATTTAGTGCCTCACTGTTCTGAATTTTAATTCTTGTCATGATCTTGCTTATTTCACTTCTTCTTTATGTTTACACTTAAAGCACTCATAAATCTCTTTGCCTCGCAGGGTCTTTTTGCCCATGGTGTAATCACACTCTGGACATTTTTTATCTACAGGTTCAAAGTTAGCAATGAATTTACATTTGGGGTAGTTTACACAACCAAAGAATTTGCCTCTGCGTCCTTCTCTCTCTTGGAGTTTTCCTCCACATTCCGGGCAGGGAACAGTAAGCTCTTTGGCAGGTTCAAGAGACTTGGCATTTTTACATTTTGGATACGCAGAACAAGCAAGGAATTTACCTCTTTTAGAATTCTTTATCACCATCATAGAGCCACATTTTTCACACTTTTCATCTGTCTCTTCCGGACCTTCTACTTCTGTACCGTCAGTATTTTTAGTGTACTTGCATTTAGGGAAGTTACTACAGGCAATGAACTCACCATAACGCCCTTTACGTAAAAGAAGTTCTGACCCACACTTAGGACAGTTCTCTCCTGTAGGAATAGCAATTTTAAGACTTTTTATGTTTTTCTTGCCGTCTTCAACTTTCTGCAAGAAAGGTGTGTAAAATGCTTTGAGTATCGTTTGCCAGTTGGTAGTACCTTCCGCTACTTCATCCAGTGTCTCTTCCATCTTTGCGGTAAATCCACTATCAACGATTTCCGGGAAATGTGTTTCAAGCATTTCTGTCACTGTAAAAGCTACCTCTGTAGGATGTATACGTTTTTTCTCCAGCTCTATGTATTTACGTGTCTGAAGAGTAGTGACTGTCGGTGCATAGGTACTTGGACGGCCGATACCCAGTGACTCCAGCTTTTTAATGAGGCTTGCTTCATTGTAGCGTGCAGGAGGCTCGGTAAAGTGTTGCTCCGGTTTGATGTCATCCATGCTTACAGCTTGACCTTTTGTAAGGTCTGGCAAAAGTTTGTCTTTGTCCCCATGTCCTGTGACTCTGTAGAAACCATCAAAGAGAAGTTTTCTCCCGCTTGCTTTAAAGGTACATTTATCACCCTTAAATAAGATACTTTGAGACTCAAGCTCTGCTTCTGTCATCTGACAGGCTAAAAAGCGGTTGTAGATGAGTCTGTAGAGTTTAAGTTCATCTACTGCAAGGTAATCTGCGGCACTTTTTGCATCAAATTCAACCATAGTAGGACGGATAGCTTCGTGAGCCTCTTGTGCCCCTTTGGACTTCGTTACATAGTTTTTTGCTTTTGCAGGAAGGTACTTGTCCCCATAGGTAGCTTTAATGTACTCACGAGCAGATTCAACCGCTTCTTTAGCAAGATTCATTGAGTCTGTTCTCATATAGGTGATGACACCCATAGTTCCTTTGTCCGTCTTTACACCTTCATAAAGTTTTTGTGCAACCATCATCGTTTTCTTTGGTGAAAAACCAAGTTGTGTAGATGCAGCTTGTTGAAGCGTGGAAGTCATAAAAGGGGGAGGTGTTTTAGTCTTTCTTTTTGTTTTGTCTATAGACATAACAGTAAAAGATTCTTCTTTTGCAGAAGTGACTATCTCTGTGGCATCTGCCTCTGTTTTGATAGTGAGTTTATCTATCTTCAGTCCGTTATAGTCATAGATAGAAGCATCAATGTTTTTTTGGAAAAGTGCATCTATTGTCCAGAACTCTTCTGGTTTAAAGGCTTTGATCTCACGTTCTCTGTCTACCACTATCTTCAGTGTAGAACTTTGTACTCTACCGGCACTTAGCCCCTTTTGGATCTTACTGGCAAGTAAAGGAGAAAGTTTGTACCCTACGATACGGTCAAGCAGCCTTCTGGTCTGTTGTGCATCTACAGAATCCATGTCTACCTTACGTGGTGTTTCAAGAGCATGTTGGATGGCACTCTTGGTAATCTCATGAAAGACGATACGAGGAAGCTCTGTAGGCTCTTTTCCTATGGCTTTTGCTATATGATATCCTATGGCTTCTCCCTCACGATCCTCATCGGTCGCGATAAAGACTGTCTCTGCTGCTTTTGCAAGTTTCTTTAGTTCTTTGACAGTAGGATTCGCATCTCTAGGGATGGAGTACTTCGGCACAAGGTCACCTGTTTCTTCATCTATGGTGATACCAAAAGTACTTTTAGGAAGATCACGTATATG